>JANZYY010000134.1 GCA_026419705.1 Fischerella sp. | reverse complement strand
AAGTTGCTTCGAGACAGCACTTAGAAATCATCAATGAAGCGATCGCTCAAGCTCTAGAACAAGCTCAACTTGACTGGAGAGAAATTGATGGTGTCGCCGCCACTTGTGCACCTGGACTGGTAGGAGCGCTGTTAGTTGGGTTGACTGCTGCTAAAACCTTAGCAATGGTACATAACAAGCCGTTTTTGGGAGTTCATCACCTGGAAGGCCACATTTATGCTACTTATCTAACTGAGCCTGCCTTACAGCCTCCTTTCCTGAGCTTGCTCGTTTCCGGC
Organism: Fischerella sp.; assembly: GCA_026419705.1. Lineage (GTDB taxonomy): Bacteria > Cyanobacteriota > Cyanobacteriia > Cyanobacteriales > Nostocaceae > PCC9605. The sequence continues at coordinate 10,414 of JANZYY010000134.1, read as the reverse complement.
GGACACACAAGCTTGATTTACGTCAAAGACTGTGGTGTATACGAGACTCTAGGCGAGACTCGTGATGATGCCGCTGGTGAAGCCTTTGATAAAGTCGCACGTCTGTTGCAATTGGGGTATCCTGGCGGACCAGTCATAGACCGTTTAGCAAAGCAAGGGAATCCCCAAGCATTTAGCTTGCCAGAAGGGAAAGTTTCCCTACCCAATGGTGGGTATCATCCCTATGATGCGAGTTTTAGTGGCTTAAAGACGGCGGTGCTGCGACTAGTGCAGGAATTGCAAAAACAAAAGCAACCTCTACCAATAGCAGATGTGGCAGCAAGCTTTCAGGATACCGTAGCGCGATCGCTGACTAAAAGAGCGATCGCTTGTGCGAGCGATCGTGGTCTAAACACAATCGCTGTCGGTGGAGGCGTAGCGGCTAATAGTGGTCTGCGAGAACAACTACAAGCAGCAGCAAAAGAACATAACCTCCGTGTATTATTCCCTCCCTTAAAATTTTGCACCGACAACGCTGCCATGATTGGTTGTGCAGCTGCCGACCATCTTAACCGTGGTCATACCTCACCCTTAACACTTGGCGTGCAGTCTCGACTCGGACTCACTCAGGTAATGGAGTTGTACAAACATTAGGGGGAAAGGGAAAAGATTTCTTCCTTCTTCCCCATCTCTTCATCTCCCCATCTCCCTATCTTCCACTTTCTCACTCTCGTTGTGACTATGCTGAGTAATAATCGAGCGGATGCGATCGGCAACCGTATCTGGTTGTTCTAACATTGCTAGGTGTCCGCAATTGGGAATTTCGATGACATTGTCACCGCGGTATTGGAACAATCGATGAAAACTCGCTAAGTGACGAACATATTTTGGTTCCATCACCTTATCGCGAGCACCCGCGAAGAAATAAACCGGCTGTTTTAACTGAGATACCAGCTGGGGTAGACGATTGATTTCCTCCTCAGTTGTAGACTCAAGTAGTGTTCCCAAAGCAGCTTCTGGATCGGCAACGACAAAATCAATCATCCGTTGACGTGCCCAATAGCGTTCTAGGGGACGCGCCACACTCGCTCTAGTGAACAGCAAATCAATCAAAGGCACTTGGCTGAGCCACCGAGGGCGAATTTGCAAAAACCGTTGACCGGCTGAGCGAAATTGTTCAAAGGCTTCTTTGAGATAAATACCACCGCCAGCATTGATACAGATAACTCCCTGAACTCGTTCGGCGTTCTGAGCAGCTCCCCACAGAGCGATCGTACCTCCCAGGGAATGACCAATTAGCCACACACTGTTAATATTAAGCTGCTCTAGGAGAATTACTAAATCCCGTGCATAGGCGGCTGGTGTATAAAGAGAATCAAAAGGATTGACAAAATCATTACTGTAGGTGGAACTCAAGCTAACAGCAGCCCCATCATCAATAAAATTGGTTTTTGCCTTGGACTGGGACTCACCAAAACCCCTTAAATCATAAGATAAACACTGGAAATCAGTTGACAGGCGGGAAATCACAGGTTGCCAATAGCCACGACTGTTAAGCCAGCCGTGAATAAAAACAAGAGTATGGGGACAGGAGGATGTAGGAGCTGTGAGTTCGTATGCGTGTGGAACGCCCAAGATTTCGATGGTAGCCATACTTCTATCGTACCCTTAAGGGCGAGTGCGACAGAACAAGAAATAGTCATTTGTCATTTTTCCAAAGTCATTTGTTCAGCAGTTATTCGTTCTTTTGACTAATAACTTTTTCATCTGCCCAAGAGTCTTTGTCGCACTCCTTCAGCAATTTTGTGACCCAAGTATTCTGGGATCAAGCTTTCATTCGGTCCCAACAAATACAGAATTAAGCGTGTACGTCCACGCCAAACCAGAAGATTGGCATTTACTACCAAAAGGTCTTCCTGCCAAATAGCGTACATGACTTTATAAAATAATCCCGGTTGGTTATCAGCCTCTATCACTAAGGCAGGGAGATGAAATACCGGATCGACGTAGAACTCGGTTTGTACTTGCTCTAAACCAGCATCAAGATTAAATTCTACTGCCAGCATCTCTTCTACCTCAAACCGCCCTGCTAAAGCTTCTCGAATAGCGCGGCAGACATTTTCTGAAGTCTTATTGCTTAGAGCTTTGCTACCACGAGATACCAGCAGTTTGATAAATACCAACATCGGCGGTCGAATCTGACCGTATAAACTTAAACCGTGAATTGTCAGCCCATAAGCTGCCAGCACACCAAATATATCACTGAGGAGAAACGACTGGTTGCGGTAGGCAAAATGCAGAGCGCTCTTGCTACCTTCCTGTTTCAACTCAATGACGGCGCGTCTGGTTTTATAGAGACGGTAGGCTAACCGCAAATTTTGCAGCTGAATTTCACTGCTGACAAATTGCTCATAAAACTGGGGAAAAGCGCGGTTAAAGCGCTTTAGGAGTTCTAATGTCGAAGATTTTAAACCAGAAGCCATCGTTGGGAGTAAGCCTTGCTTGCTGTCATCAAATCTAAAGCTTTCATCAGTGTTATGTACAATTGCGTCTATTGATTATTGCCCCTTTAGTTAATTTCTCCTAGCCTCTACCACAAAATGCTAAAGTTGAAAATGATTGGTGTGAAATAAGCGCTTACTGGCTGCCATTGGATATCTCAATCACAGCTAAAAGCAAAAATCGTCAGGGATATCAACGATGAATAGCTCAGTTAAACCTTAATCTACACTTTTTCATTAAAAACTAATTCAGTTATACTACCCGAACCGAGCAGGCATGGGTTTTTGGAAAACTTGGTTTAGTGCTTCTGAACCGATCGCAACAACTAAAACGACTCCTTTTGAAGAGCAGACAGTGGATGCCACAGGCAATTCCAGCCACAGTGGCGAACGTATTGTTTTCAGCACAGAACGAGATATTGATTTGTATGAACTCGAAGAACTGTGTGATGCTGTTGGTTGGTCGCGCCGTCCTTTAAGAAAAGTGAAAAAAGCTATTGAGCATAGTTTTCTCGTAACCTCTATGTGGCAAGTACGAGGAAACAAGAGGCGGCTCATTGGTTTTGCCCGTGCTACCTCAGATCATGCTTTCAATGCCACCATTTGGGATGTAGTAGTTCATCCAGACTTTCAAGGTCGAGGACTAGGTAAGGCATTGATGAAATACATACTCAAAAAACTCAGGAGTGAAGAAATTAGCAATGTCACTCTGTTTGCCGATCCTCATGTTGTAGACTTTTACAAAAGTCTAGGTTTCATGGCCGATCCAGAAGGTATTAAAGGTATGTTTTGGTATCCTCAGTAATTATGAATACAAACAGGCAGAGGAGATCTGTAGAATCCCCATAAATAAATTTAGGAAATTTAGGGGATTTAACAAGACACGTTATTACATTACGTGTCTCGAAAAATATTTTTTCTTTCTTAATTCATTAAGTAAATTTAGGGGCTTCAAGACCTTTTGGCAGAGGCTTCAGTATAGAAGTCCTCTGCCTTGTTGCCTTTCCTTCGGTGAGTTGATAATTATGAAGTAATGGGGAATTTCTTCTGTCTTACAAAAAAGCAGTTGACATGCAAGTCATTTCCTTGTAATGTTACAATAACATCGTAGCTATGACTGTGCATTGCTTCTGAGCAGTGCGTTAGTTATTATGGTGTATGATAAGTAAGAAGTGGGATTAAATTCTCAATCTTCTTGTAGTGAAGCGTAGCCGGGATGTAGCGCAGCTTGGTAGCGCGCCTGCTTTGGGAGCAGGATGCCGCAGGTTCAAATCCTGTCATCCCGATATCATCGTTTTTACTTACTCAAACCCTAGAGTCGTGACATGCCTCTAGGGTTTTCTATCTATCTAATAAGAAAACAAAATTTGACCATAATTTTAACCTGAAATTAATCTAGGAACTTATTGGTAGTTAGATTAGCATTGGACTTGGTGATTTTTGCTGAAAAACGAAACTTTGTGGTTTTACTGCCGGACTGGTTTTAAGGTGTAACAGACAAATTCAATTCCCTGGAGGATGTGTGTTGATTTAAGCATTCATTTTGAATGAAGCAAGTGGAACGATTGATGATGCTGTGGCGTCAACTATGGCATAGTAAGCAATAAAATGACATTTGTCGCCTACAGAAGCAGGAGACTTTTCAGCATCTGAGAGCAACAAATAAAAGGCATCTATCTAAGTTATTTTGCAGTCAATCGCGAGACGAAATTGACAAATGAAAAACAGCACGGTCAACTAGAAAAAGGGATACCATAACGGAAACTGGTTGGCTCTGTGCCAATTCAACCATTTATTTATTTGACTTGATTCAAAGTAAAGTATTGATGCTAGGAGCAGTCATGAAATCATTGGTTCACTGGGGGACAACATTAGGTTTAGTGGGGAGTACTCTACTAGCAACATTTTTCAGCGGAAATATCCCAGTACTAGCATTAACAGAACAACAAATAAAAGAGAAACTGGATTCAGTACCAGTGTTTTTAATTACAAATCCCCAAGGTTTGCCACTTAGTCGTCCTTTAGAAGGGCAAAACGCACAAGCGCAAAAGGGCAGCTCGGTGACAGGAGTTTATATGAGCCAGCAGGAAGCTCAGGCTTTTATCAACCAGCTGCGGAATGCTAAAGATAAAGACCCAAAGACAGCAGAAATGCTTAAAAGCCTGCAAGTAACAGCAGTACCTCTGGGAGTAATTTATCAGCAATTGCAGCAGACCAAAAATCAACCAAACCGCCTGTTATTTGCCTTTAAACCAGTGGATAGGGAGATACAGGGAGCAATGGAATTGCTCAAACAAAGTGGTCAAGACGTAAAACAGTTTAGAAGTATACCTACTTTTTTGGTGAGATTCGCACCAGATAAAGGATATGTGCCCATTCAGTTGGGAGCTGACAAGAAGGAATACGTTCCCGTGTTTATGAGCAAGCAAGATGCAGACAGTTTGCTCAAGCAGGTAAAGCCCAAATTTCCCAAAGCTGATATTCAAGTAGTAGATGTGGACGGAATCATTAAAACCTTGCAAGAGAAAAATGACAAGTGGCTGGAACAAGTAATATTTTTCCCGTCTCCAGAGGCTAGACAATATATCCAGACACTTCCCAAAACAAACGCTCCTACTCCAAACCAAGCACCACCGGCCCCCGCCCAGCCGAAAAAATAACAAAATTAATTATCTGTGAACAGTTAACTGTTATCAGAGTCAGAGTTATGCATACAAAAAAACGAATTCACTTTCATTACTTTAATCCCTTGACTGTAGTCATGAGGATCAACCGCTCGCTGATAACTGTTACCTGTTAAATATGGCGGATCAAAAGCCAAAGGAAATTTCTGGTTTGCAACTTTGGCAGTGGCGTAAAGCAGCTATCCAAGCAGCGATCGCCTGTGAAGTTCCACCTGCCGAAGTAGATTGGTTACTGCAAGAGGTAGCTGGATTAGACCGTTTGGCACTTCGTTTGGAATCGTTTAAAGACTGGCCGCAAATTTCATTGCATCTGCCATTGGAAGAATTAGAGGCGCTTTGGCAAAGACGATTAAAAGATCGTCTGCCAGTGCAGTACATTACAGGAGTTACGCCTTGGCGACAGTTTAAAATCGCATTTTCTCCTGCGGTTTTGATTCCCAGACCAGAAACGGAGTGCTTAATTGATATTGCAGTAGCAGCAGTGCGTAAGAGTGGGGAAAATTTACGCTTAGAACAAGGACACTGGGCAGACTTAGGAACTGGTAGTGGAGCGATCGCCCTTGGACTAGCAGATGCATTCAAAGAGGCGACAATTCATGCAGTTGACTGTTCGCAACAGGCGCTTTTAATTGCTCAAACAAACGCCCAAAATTTGGGTCTTGCCGACCGCATACACTTTTATCAAGGCTATTGGTGGGAACCACTAGAATCCCTAAAAGGACAGTTCAGTGGTATGGTGTCTAATCCACCTTATATTCCCACAAGCCTCATACCTACCTTGCAACGGGAGGTTGTCAACCACGAGCCGCATCTCGCTTTAGATGGTGGTGCAGATGGTTTAGATTGTATCCGCCATTTGATCGCAACTTCGCCTGCCTATTTACGAGCAGGTGGGGTGTGGCTGGTTGAGATGATGGCAGGACAAGCAGATGCTGTACGAGAAATGCTGCAAAATCAAGGCAGCTATTGCAATGTCGAGATTCATACCGATTTAGCTGGCATCGAACGCTTTGCTCTCGCTTACAAATTATGAGTTATAGATTATGAATTAAGTTATGGGTGTTGCTGCAGATGCGTACGTCACAGGCGTGAGGTTAGAGTAATTTTGCCTCTGGTACAAGGGTTTGGGCAGAACACAAAATCCCGCATAATACATGAAATCAGCAACGCCGAATTATGAAACTGATTCATATTTCATAATTCATAATTCACTATATAATATATATAACTCATAATTTGAGCATGACACAAGTTTCTTTAGATACGCTCGTAGCTGGCGCGCGAGCAGGTAAATTAGTAAGTTTTCCCACAGATACCGTTCCTGCACTGGCAGCTTTACCAGAGCAGGGAGCATTAATTTTTAGAGCCAAACAGCGCAGTCAAGATAAACCTTTAATATTAATGGCAGCCAGTGCAGATGAACTCTGGCCTTTTGTCAAGGGTAGCGAGGAAGAGTATAAGATCTGGCAGAGTATAGCCAAAAAATATTGGCCGGGAGCGCTGACTTTAGTTTTACCAGCCTCAGCACGGGTACCGATAGCTATGAATCCTATAGATCCGACAACAATTGGTATCCGCGTACCTAACAGCGCGATCGCTCGAAAAATTCTGGCACAAACAGGACCACTTGCGACCACCAGCGCCAATTTATCAGGTCAGCCACCTTTGCAGACAATGGCAGAAATTGCAGTTCAATTCCCTGAAGTTTTGACTCTGGCGACGATGGAATGCGAAAGTGAAATGCCAGGTAAGGGAGTACCTTCTACTGTCGCGAAATGGACAGGAATGAATTGGCAGATTTTGCGGCAAGGAGCAGTGAAGTTGGAATTTGAAGTTGGGAATGCTACTTAACTAGCTATAATGCTTTTTTATCACTATTTATCTCAAATTGTGCCGCTCTCTTCTTCCATTAAGAAGTAAAATTTTCCAGCGCGGATCTGTGTGTCAAATTCAGGTACCAAAGCTCGTATTTTGCACCAGTTGCAAGGACTGGAGGTAGTAGCAGCAGCCCACCAATTCTCGTTACCAGCTTCAACCAGGTAATGAGAATTGGAGAGCCTTAGCTCCTTTTTTTCTTGCTCGTGGTGCAAGATTTCAGACAGTAAACACAAGGTGCAAAAGCGATTGGATGCGGCTGCTTTTTTATGGGGTGCTGAGTAGAAAAATCTTGAGACGTTTCTTTGCAAACTGAGATGAGGTCAAAATCTGTTTTCTAAAAGCACTCCGGAAGTTGATTTTGCACCTTTGTGTTCAATTAGGAAGGTTAGTATTTGCCAAATCTATGAATTGGAGTAATTGGGTATATCTAGGAGCAGGATTATTGTTGGGAGCGAGTCTTCGGGAATTATTGGTGCGAACAAATATTTTCTCTAATTCACCCCCATCACCACCAACAGAAGAACACGAGGTGGTAGAACTCCGACAACAGATGAAGCAAACGCAACTGGCATATCAGATGGCACAAGAAATGAGCCAGTTTAAAGCAGGATTTTTAGCACGAACCACTCATGTATTGCGATCGCCCATTAATGGTTTAATCGGCTTACATCAATTAATTTTGGCGAATTTATGTGAAAATCCAGAAGAAGAGCGAGAATTTATTCAGCAAGCTCACGAAAGAGCCTTGAAACTGCTCAATTTGATTGATGAAATTCTCAACGTTGCCAGACTAGAACACGGTACTAACAAGTTGGATCTTCAATCGCGATCGCTAGCCGAACTATTGCAGGAAGTTTATGACTTAACTTATATGCTGGCAGAAAATCGTAATTGCCCCTTCAAGGTTGTATTGCCAGACCCAGAGTTGCGTATATTAATAGATCCGCGTTGGTTCAAACAAGTATTGATCAATGTAATTGAAACTACTATTGCCCAGATGGAAGAAGGCAGTATTTGTATTTCTACCCAAACTTCACCTACAAGTAATTTAGTTTATATTTGGATAGACATACCTACCTATGCATTTGTAAATACTGAGCCTATCAATTTAATTACATCTGAAGATGTAGTTGGTAAAACTGATGAAGAAAACATTTGTTTTCCAATAGGAATGAAGTTATTACTTAGTCAAACTCTCTTAGAATGCATGGGGGGTAAACTAGAAGTTGTTCCATTGATTGAAACTACAGAACAGATTGAAGATATTACCAGACTACAAATATCTGTCCCCCAATTTACTAAAACACCGACTTATTAATCTTCAAATAAATGTGTTGTAAGGAAGGACAAGGAGGACAAGCAAAAAGAACTATTCTCTGTGTCACTGTGTTCCCGCTTCCCCCTCTTTGTTGTCCCATACCAATTCCCTTTAATTGTGAAACAAGTATATGTAGATCTGCGCAACCGGCTATAGAGAATTATCTGTATCAAACATTAAATTGTTTAGTAGTTACTGAAAGTGAATTTCTGCAGCTGAAAGGGAAGCAAGGCGGAATTGATTGTATAGTACCATCGTAGTTGTAGGATTCTTTTGAAAACCCATCCTTTCATAAAACTGCTGCTGGTGAGTGGTCATTAAGTAAACGCGCTCTACAGAGCGTATGCGAGGATGACTCAGAACGGTTTCCACTAATTTGTTGCCCAGTCCGTTACCACGATAGTCTGGATGAATCACAACATCCCATATTGTGGCACGGTAAATCCCATCGGAAGTCGCTCTAGCAAAACCAATTAATTGTTGTCCATTCCAAACAGCAATGACGGGCTCGCTGTTGGCAATAGCTATATCCAAATCTTCTACACTGCGCCCTTTGGCCCAGAAAGCTGCAATGTTCAACAGTTGTTGGAGTTGGTAAAGGTCAATTTCCGATTTGCGATCGCTAAACTGAATCTGAGAAGAATTCATAAATCGCCCCAATTCAGGCTGTATCTTTGCTCACCTTCGCTTTGCAAGATACAGCCTTTATGATTCAATAGCAACTATTTTTTGAATCAAAAATTCAAGATTTACTGACAAATCCACTTCCACAGAGGATGGTTGGGTCCCTGCTGACGTATCTGAAAAACTTTTTTTTCTAGGCATTTTTTATACTGCGGTGGTAGTCCAAATAAAATATTCCGACTTTGCCAAACTAGTACGGCAACGGTCATACCGATGCAAAAACCTAGACCAAGGGTAGCAAATGGATGGTAGAAAAGCCCATATCTTACTGCTACCCAGGTAAAGTATTGTTGCCACAGAGCAAATTCTTCACGTAGATCCCATATTGATATTGGGGCAATTGTAAGCCACAAACAAGCAACAAATAACCATCTACCATATACCGTGAGACGATGTAACCTTTGCACTTGTTCATCGAAAGATACTTCTGAGTGTTCAGTATTAGAGAATTTTTCCGATTGACCCATAGGCGAGGGAGGAGCGGGAGATGGGGTTCTGGGGGAGAATAACCGCTAACTACTGTACGGGCGGGTTTAGCTATCAAACTTTTGAGCTTCCAAAGACAAGATATCTATTCAAACCCGCCCCTACTAACAACCAACCACTAACCACTAACCACTAACTACTTCTCAGCAGACGCATCTACAGACTCCGTGGTTTGAGGAACAACGGATTCGCCCTTGCGTTCTCGCCACCAAGCAAGAAGAGTACTGGCGACAAAAATGCTGGAATATGCTCCCATTGTGAAACCAATAATCAAGGCTAAGGAAAAGTTTTTTAGAGTCTCTCCACCAAACAGGTAGATGGCAAATAATGTCAGCAATACAGTTAAGGTTGTGTTGATCGATCGTGCTAGGGTTTGATTGACTGCATCATCTACGACTTCATTGATTGATTGATTGGGATTGCGGCTGAGTGTCTCTCGAATGCGATCGTAAATAACTACGGTATCATTCACCGAGAAACCGGTAATGGTAAGCAGAGCAACAATAAATAGACTGTCTACTTCTGTCCCTACTGTCAAACCAAGTATTGAGAATATACCTACCGTAATCAACACATCGTGAAACAGAGCCATGATGGCAAATACGGCATAGTCTAGTTGGAAGCGAAAACTCATGTAGGCTACTATGCCAATAAAGGAAACAACCAAAGCGATGACACCACTTCTAAACAGCTCTCGTCCAATGGTAGGACCAACAGTGTCAATTTGGGTTTTTTGCGGATCAAAGGTACCAATTTTTTCGCTTAAGGCGTTTTGCAACCTTGTCCGCTGTTCAACATCCAATGTTTTGGTGCGAATTAGTATACCATTGTCTTTACCGGTTTCCTTGTCAGCGATAATTTGAATGCTGCTGTCACCTAAGCCC
>JANZYY010000133.1 GCA_026419705.1 Fischerella sp. | reverse complement strand
TCCTAGTAGTAGCTGTACCGAGTTATTGATTCAAGTCACTATATAACTTCGTCACTTCAACTATAGTAATATGGCTTAAGGATGATGACTGAGTCAGTGACTAAATTAAGTAGGATTACATAAAAAATAGAATTTACGTAGTTCTTGGCATTTTTTTTCTAGATGATGTTGATCTCAAAATAACAAAAAGCTGTTAAATGAAGATTGTGGACAAAATAAGGTTGTATCAATACAGCTCTAGTAAAATATACCTTCTAGTGCGCCACTGGCCACAAAGGTGGCTTTCTGACCCCTACTCAATGGAGTTGGGAACAAACCCAGGCTATTTGCTACCCTAACGAGCAGCCGCTCGGAGGAAGTCTACAACGGGGAAAACCAAGCAACTAACTCTTGCGCGTCTACGCAAACCTCCAAGGCGCAGCTTCATAATCCAGAGGCTCTTATTCTTTCTATCTTCCTGTTTCTGTTATGACAACTAAATTTGCTTTCCCCATCAAGCCTAGAACTGAAGATAGCTTTGCCATTACCTTTGCACCATTGTCTGTTGAAGAAATCTATCAACTAGCTAACGAGCCAGCAAATGGGGCTGTAGTCATGATGAGTGGAACGGTTCGCAATCAAACCGATGGAAAACCGGTGGTCGCCCTAGAGTATCAAGCTTATGAACCAATGGCGTTGCGGGTATTCTATCAAATTGCTGCCGATATTCGACAAAAATGGACTGACGTGAATCGCATTGTTATTCACCATCGCATTGGTCGTTTACAAATTGGCGAAATAAGTGTTGTAGTTGCGGTGGGTTGTCCCCATCGTTTTGAAGCATTTGAAGCTTGTCGTTATGCGATCGATACTCTCAAACATAATGCTCCGATTTGGAAAAAAGAATGGTACACCGGGCAAGATGGCAAACTATCTAGTAGTTGGGTAAGTATCGCAGCCTGCGAACAAAACTGCTGAGGCGACTTGGTGTCTTGGTGTCTTAGTGGTAAAAAAATAAACTTTCTTGAACCATGAAGACACTAAGACACGACACAAGGACTGGAGTATGTTATCAAACTTTGAGATCCCCCCTGGCCCTGAAACAGGGCGGAATGTACTCGTGGTTTGCCAAAGCAACTTTGCAGGGTTTGTAGTTGGCGCTTTCGCGCTGAAGCGCTCTAACTACAAGCAATACTTACCCAACAATTTTGGTTTGGTGGAGTACTAGATTCTTACACCGCAGGCGTTCCTGTTTCATACAAATCTGCATGCAATCATGCTCTCTGTTTTTGTTGTCAAGCTGTCTTTAGATAGATATTTGCTTGATACATTGATTTGCTACTTTAGGTAGATGTCCATAAATTCATCTGCAAATCAGGAGATATTTTGTACTATGGGCGTAGCAATTTTTTTACAAATGTCAAGCAAACATGACGATCTAGAATAAATACTTGTTATATAAGTTACTTTTGTTACTTGTTTTAATTAGTTTAAATTATGCAAATTATATAGATCATAAGCTAGGCTGAATAGACCATGATGCCAAATGGGGATGAATAATGTAGACGCGCCTATAGGCTACTACCCACGAAAGCGAAACGGTAGAACACCTAATAGAGAAAATCAAATCATCTTGCTGTTTCTGCAACGCCATATTATTTAGTCATAGAGTAAAAACAATTAGTATAAAAAAATACAACGTTATTTTTGTTGCTCTTAAATATCGATAAATCTGGGTAATTGCGGATGGATTTTTAAGAAAAAATTAAACATTATTTTTATCAATGGTTTGTGAACAAAAAAATTATATTTGAACAATACAGACAGTGGAATCAAATACAACAGAGTTGGAAATTCACACTGTTTAAATATTAGTGTGTCGGTTTGATTGGTATTGTTGTCCAACAATTTAAGCCTTGCAATCATTGGACGTTAATTGATTCGTCCTTTTTCGATAAGTTCTCGTTGTTAAAGTCGTTGCAAAATTTCAGCATAGACTCCAGGGAGAGCGGTGTAGATTCAGTTCATATCGTTAGTGAGTAATCGCTTGATTTCAAGATATCGTCTATGTACGCCCGTAGAAGTATGAAATTCCGCTTCTTACAGATTTAGTAGAGTTTATCATTTGTCTTTTTTTGCTTTGGCTAATTGCTAATCAAGCAAATGGTATAAGCAATCATTTGTTAGCTATTTACGGTAGCTGTCACCCGCGCATGGTGAACTGACAAAGTTTACCCTGTGGGCTTATTTAAACACGGGATTTAATTTTGCCGTGTAATCTTAATTTACGGAGTAATTATGAACAAATCAATTTTTTCTCAATTATACTGCCCATTTCCATCTCAAATTAACAAATATGTTGATGTTCTAGAAGAGAATGCTCTCGAATGGGTCTCGCGCTTCCAACTCTTGGCAGATGAATCCAGTTATCATCGTTTCCGCAAATCAAAATTTTTTTTACTATCAGCAGGTGCATTTCCTGACTGCGAATTTGAAGAGTTAACAGTTGTAAATGATTGGGTGACCTGGCTATTTATTTGGGATGACCAATGTGATATGTCAGATATAGGAAAAAAACCTGAATTAGTTGAGTTTTTTCACAACAGATTTCTAGACATATTAAAAGGTGCAGAACTCACCAGTAATGATATACCCCTTAGTTATGCTTTAGGTGACATACGACAGCGCATCCTTGAAAAAGGAACTAAAAGATGGTTTGATTACTTTGTTAACGCTGTAGAGCAGTATTTTGATGGGTGTATCTTGGAGGCAAAAAATCGCGCACAAGGAATCGTGCCCAACGCAGACATTTATACAAAGATACATATGTCAAGTGGTGCGATGGAATCTAGTATGGAATTCATTGAATTTTGCAATCATTTGAACTTTCCCGATTTTGTCAGAACAAACGATATTGTGAGAAAGCTCACAAACATGACGAATAAAATTGTTTGCTGGTGTAATGATATCTTTTCCGCATCTAGAGAAATGGCAAGTGGTGATGTTCATAATTTAGTATTAGTACTGCATTATCAACAGGAACTCTCTCTTGAGCAAGCGATGAAGCGTGCTGTTGAAATGCACAATCAAGAGGTACAAATAATGATCGATTTAGAATCTTCTCTTCCATCTTTTGGAAAAGAACTAGATGCTGAACTGAACAAATATATATCAGGGTTGCATTCGTGGATAAGTGGTAACCTTGATTGGTCTTTTCGCTCTGGTCGTTATCAGAATGTAGAAAAACTAGAGTTGCTCAAACTGTAAGGCTAACTGCAGATTTCTCTTCATTCCATCCCATACTTGTGAAAGAAGTTTGCAGCAGTTAGTAATAGGACTTTGCAACCATTATTGAAGGGATGATTCGGTCGGAATGCTGGAAAGCGATCGCCATAAACGGCGGCGATAAATGTTGATACCAGCATTTCGCAGCTACACCTGCCCTACCAAATGATATTCGGTGATGATGCAGGATTTTGCGTCATGCCAAAACCCGTGTAGAGACGCGTACGCCGCAGGCGTTCGAGCAGGGTAATTTCGTGTCTCTACATTTGGATTCATATCAAGGTTAACCTTCATTGTTGCATGGGAATTTCGATCGCAAACTCAGTTCCCTCTGCGAGCCTAGAATTACAAATTAACCGACCCTTGTGTTTGTCTACAACTATTTGATAACTAATTGACAATCCCAATCCCGTACCACTTCCGATTGGCTTAGTAGTAAAAAATGGGTCAAAGATTTTCTGCTGTATCTCAGGATTTATGCCAAGGCCGTTATCAGCAATCCGAATTCTGACTCTACTCTCGTCTGCTATCTCAGTACGAATGCGAATCGTAGGGACTGAGATTTGCTGATTTTTCCCATTCCTGCTCGCCCATTCCTTACTCCCCTCATCCAATGCATCGATCGCATTAGAAAGAATATTCATAAACACCTGATTCAACTGACCGGCGTAACAAGTTACTTCTGGTATTTGTCCGTATTCTTTGATGACTTCTATCTCAGGGCGATCGCTCTTTGCTTTCAGCCTATGTTGCAAAATCATTAAGGTGTTGTCGATACCTTCATGAATATTTACAGGTTTCATTTCGGCTTCATCCAAGCGGGAGAAGTTGCGTAAGCCCAGAACAATATTACGGATGCGCGATGTCCCGATCTTCATTGAATCCAAAAGCTTTGGTAGGTCTTGGAGTAGGAAATCTAGGTCAATCTGCTTCGATTTTTCAGCAATTGCAGCAGAAGGATTGGGGTAATCCTGTTGATAAATAGCAATCAAATCCAGCAAGTCTTGGACATATTCCCTAGCGTGAGCAATATTGCCATGAATAAAGTTGATGGGATTGTTGATTTCATGGGCAATTCCCGCTACCATTTGCCCCAAACTAGACATTTTTTCACTTTGGATCAGTTGGGTTTGGGTGCTTTGCAAATCAAGTATGGCTTGTTTCAAACGCTGATTTTTTTCGTTGAGTTCCTGTGTTCTCTGTTCAACTTTCTGTTCTAAGGTATGGCTGTATTCTTCCAAGTGTTCTTTTGCTTGTGCCAAATCCTTGTAGAGAATCGCATTCTCTAGGGAGATTGCTGCTTGGGTGGTAATGACTTTCAGAAGTTCTAGGCGATCGCGCGTAAATGCTCCTGTTGTGAGATTATTTTCTAGGTAAAGAATACCGAGGAATTTGCCTTGATTGGTAATCGGAGTACATAATAAGCTCTTGGGTTGCTGGCGGATGATATAGCGATCGCTTGCTACCGACTCTTCCGTCTTCGCATCATCGATGACACAAATTTCTCCTGTGCGTTTGACGTAGTTAATGAAAGTAATCGGAAGGTCATCGCTCGATTCAAGGGAAGTTGATGGAAATTCTGTGTAGGTAGGTGCAGAAGTGGAACTGGAACTGATACAAGCAACCGTTAAGTCCAAATTATCACCTGTGTTCAACACTAAAGCACATTTAGAGGCTCCTGCGTTTTCCATGACAACTTTCATTAAAGTAGAAAGCAACTGCTCCAGTTCAATTTCTCCAGAGAGTGCTTGAGAAGCTTTAATCACAGCTGCCAAATCTAAAGAGTCAGAAATACTTGTGTAAGAGCCTATGAAAGTGTGATGGCTGCTTGTTGGAGTCGTTGGGGATGTAGTATGTCCAGTGGTGCTTTTATTACTAGAATAAAGGCTTGGTTTTTCGTGCTGGAGAATCGGAGCAAGTAATTGGGGATAGCGTTTTGCCAGATCTTCAACTTTAGCTTTAGCTCCCCAGCGAACATAACAATAATAAGCATCAGTAAGGTAAGTTTGGGCAATCTTCTGTTTACCCCATTCTAGATAAAACCTAGCAGCAAGTTCATTAGCAAGAGCTTCTTCATTGATATACTCGTGTTCTTTGGCAAGAGCAATAGCGCGATCGTAACAATCCATTGCTTCAAGATATTGACCCAGAACGCGATGCTGCTCTGCTTCTACTAAATAATATTTGTGTAAATAATTCATGGGAGCATGATGCGCCCATTTCTGCATTTTGGTCTGATTGACTTGTACTTTATTGAAAATGCACTGTTGGTCTACTTGGTTTGCTTCAGCATACACTGCCAACCGTGCTAGTGAATCATAAAAATGGAACAGAGCAAAAACTATTTGTCCTGTACCACCAGCTAAATATTTTTCTGCCAGCGTGGCATTTTCAACTGCTTGAGGGAAATCCTGAAATAGATAAGACAGATGTAATTTACTGCAATATAAATGAAACAGTCCCCCTAAATCATTAACTTGTTGATGCATTGGCAATATTTTTTCCTCATCGTAAAAATCACCGATTAAACGACAGGGATTTTCAACGATTGTGAGCAAGTTTGAGACAGTTTGCCAATACATACTATGCCAGTTAAATGCTGTTAATTGATTTAATTTACAAATAGCATGGCTGTAATTTGCCATTTCTTGTTTTAGTTCTGTTAGCTCTCTGCCAATTAAATATGAAGAGTAAGTATATGCATAAAGAGAATAAGCAGCATATTCTAAATCTCCCGTTTCTAATCCAATTGAGTAAACTTCCAACAGAGGTTGTAATATTTCCCTAACATGCTCTTTCCAATGCACAATACCTGTATTACATACCAAAACTATCTTGCTTTTTACTTCTGGATTATTAAACTTAGCCAGAAGACTCAAAGCCAGTTTGCCAAATTGATAGCCAGACTCAATGTCTCCTAATATGCCACAAAGAATTACCCCATAGTTACTGTATGCATAGGCAGACCAAAAGGCATTACCGTGTTTTAACGATAAATTAATTTGTGTAGATATACACAGTGGATACAGACTAGGAAAAACTTGATAAATAAAGCCAGATGTAGATGATAATATCCGCATTGCTGCAAATACTCGAGGTTCTATCATTTCCGGCAGATAAATTAAGTCTTCGATGCGCCTGCCAGCCAAAATTGATGTTATTTCTGCTATTGCTAATTGCAAATCGGATTCGCTAGGATTTTCAGGTAACTCTACCCCCAGCAACTTTAGAACTGCTAGCGCGGTATTTACAGCTTCTAATGCTTGATTTCGCGCTCCATAAGCTTTAATTTTGACTTCATAAACTTTCACTTTCTCTAGCAGTGTTTTCGCTCTTGTCAAAACTACCTGGATAAACCGCTCAGTCTGCTCAAACTCACCAGCCAAGAATGCTGTTTCTGCTGCTGTTTCATATAAAGATAGAGTTAGCTCGTATTTTTTCTCCCAGCTATCAGCTGCTAATAGTTCAATGCCAGTTGTTAAATATTTCATTGCTGTTGCATAAGCTGTTGATGCTAAAGCTTTACGTCCGGCAATTAAATTCATAGCAGCTAGTTGATCGCGTTCAGTCTGTACGGTGATTAATTCTATTGCTGTATTGAACTGATTAACCAAGGAAAAAATATTTTCTTCACGCTCTACATCTGGAGTTTTATTCAACAATAACTGACCAATTTTTAGATGAATTGTTTTTTTGGCGATTTCAGGGATTAAAGCATAAGCAGCTTGCTGTACTCGGTCATGTACAAATTTGTATTTAGGTAATTGTGTAGATTGTTTACTCTCACCTACTGATAAGATTTCATTACCGTTCTCTGCAAATAATTTATAGTCATCACTTTGAGGTAAAATTAACCCTTCATGTAAAGCTACCCATAAATCTGATGCCGTGTCTATCGCGTTTTTTTCATATACTCTAGAAAGAGTTTTTAAGTCAAATTGATTGCCGATACAGGCTGCTAGTTTGAGAACTTCCTGGGTATGTTTGGGCAGCTTCTCTATTTGAAGAGACATAAATTCCACAACATCGTCTGTAAGAGACAATGACATTATTTCTGACAGATTATACTGCCAACGTCCAAGGTCGAATTGGTATTTAATGAGTTCATCGGCATGCAAAGACTTGAGAAATTGATTGGTAAAGAAAGGATTACCTTTAGTTTTGGCAAATACCATTTGGGTTAGAGGAACAGCTACCGCTTCCGGACAATGAAGAGCATCAGCAATCAAACGGTTGACATCACTTTGATTTAATGCTTTGAGAGTAATAGTATGAATATTTCCTCCGGTTTTTTTAATTTCATTTAGTGCTAAAGAAAGTGGATGAGTTTTGGAGACTTCGTTATCCCGATATGCACCAATCAGCAGGAGACTTTCCTCTGTTCCGTCTCTTTCCTCTATCTGAGATTCCCCTAAATCTTCCTCAAGAGAAGATGTAGTGGAGTACAACAAAGGAGATGGAGTAGAACTCAATAGTAATTGGATGAATTTCAAAGAAGCTGCATCAGCCCATTGCAAGTCATCTAAAAAGATGACTAAGGGATGGTCTTTACTAGTAAAGACCTGGATAAATCTTTGGAACAACAAATTGAAACGATTTTCAGCAGCATTACCTGAAAGTTCAGTAACTGGGGGTTGCTTACCAATAATCTGTTCTAGTTGGGGAATTACATTGATGATGACTTGAGCTTGATCGCCTAAAACAGTTAAGATTTTGGTTTTCCATCTTTGGATTTGAGTATCAGACTCACAGAGCAGTTGTCTAATTAAATCCCGAAAAGCTTCTATCCATGCTAAAAAAGGGATATCGCGTTGGAACTGGTCAAATTTTCCTTTGATGAAGTAGCTGCGCTGGCGGACAATGGGTTTGTGAACTTCGTTGACAACAGCTGTTTTCCCGACACCAGGATCGCCTGCAACTAATACCATTTTGACCCCCCTGGAAACCTCTGCAGGAAATTGAGGAGGATTAGCAACACTCTCAAAAGCAGCGAGAAGGGTTTCTACTTCCCGTTGACGACCATACAGTTTTTCGGGAATGAGAAAACGGTCTGGGATATCCTTAGTTGCTAACTCAAATAATGTTATTTTTCCCGTCTCTTGCCACTGTCGTTTGCACAGTTCTAAGTCATGCTTTAAACCCAAGGCACTTTGATAGCGATCTTCTGCATTTTTTGCCATTAGTTTGCTGATAATATCAGATAAAATTGGGGGAATGTCAGACTTAATACGGCTGGCTTTTGGTGCTTCCTTAGCAATGTGGCAATAAACTAACTCCATCGAATCAGTTGTGGTGAAGGGTAACTGTCCTGTGAGAAGTTCAAAGAAGGTTACACCGAGGGAATAAAAATCGGTACGGTAGTCAATACCTCGGTTCATTCTTCCGGTTTGTTCAGGGGAAATGTAAGCTAGCGTACCTTCTAAAACATTGGGATTGGTGAGGCTTTGAATTTCTCTGGGCAGAAGAGAGGCGATACTGAAATCGATAATTCTGACTTCTTTGCTAGTGGGATTGATCAGAATGTTGGCAGGCTTGAGATCTTTGTGAATGATACGCTGACGATGCAGTTCGTCAAGGATGGAGGCAATTTGAATGCCTATGTCAAGAAAATTATTTACAGAAATACCATGTAAATTTTCTGGATTTATCTCCATCCACTGCTGGAGGGAAATACCGCCAAAGTCCTCCATAACTATGGCGTAACCGTTGCGGTAATTTTCTAAGCTATAGGTTTTGACAATGCCAGGAAGATCGAGGTTTTTAGTGATGTTATACTGATTGCGGAACTGGGCAACTTCATTAAAACTAGGATATTCATTCCGCATCAGTTTAATGATGACGGGTTTTTGGTCTTTTTCTCTGATGCCGCGATAAACAATAGTTCTGCTACCTGAATAGACTTGTTCGGAAATGGAATAACCAGGAAAAGGAATAATTTTATCCAATGACACTAACATTATTTTTTACTGAGTCTCATAGCTGAATATCTGTGATTTAGTATTCCCATCGAATCAGCACCACTATCATTGCTATCCATCAAATTATGTGTATTTTGTGAAATACATATATTAACCAATATATAAACTAAGTGAAATTACGTAATAAGCAAAACTCTATATGCGATGGAAGAACATGCTCCTACTCTTAAATAAGTTTGAAGCATCTCAAAATCTTGAGATGCCTGAATCTAGGAAGTTTTGCACTTCCCCTCAAGTTTGATAAAAGTTTTAGTTAATGCTACTTGATTTTCTGTTTAATAAAGGTCACGACTTGTGCTAGCTGTTTCTTCAGGTTATCTATCTCCGCCTGCATTTTGGTAATTTTTTCATTTAGTGCCTGAATTTCATTAGCAGAAGAAGCTATCCCAACATCAGTATCTAGTGTTACACCATTAGGCGTTGCAACCGGAACAGATTCTTGGCGGAGTTGTTTAGCTTTTGTCATTGCTGACTTAATGGCGCTAATTAGTTGCTTTTGGTCGAAAGGTTTACCAAGAAATTCAAAATTTTCAAAAGGTTCTGAGATTTTTTCCGTCACTTCTTCTTTACGACCAGACATAATCACTAAAGGTATCTTCTTTAGGTCGGGTTGAGATTGAATTTGCTGGAAAACTTCCCAACCGCTCATTTTTGGTAACAGAAAATCCAGCATGATCAAGCTGAATTTCTCCTGACGGATTAAATTCAGTCCTTCTACACCGTCTTTTGCTTCCATGACATCGAAGTTACCTGGAGGTAACATTTCTCGTACTTTTACCCTGACAACTGTAGTGTCATCAATAACTAGAACTTTGTTACTTGCCACGACTGCTTGCTCTAACAGAAACTTTAGGTTTTGATGGCGGGCGGTTTTACCGCTTTTAGGCTCTTGAATTCTCCCACTATATCCAATATTTATCTTGATTGGGGGATAGTATTTTCTAGGATAAGTCTCTATTAACATGAGTATTTGAACTCACATCAGCGTGACAAAAGTAGACTTCTGGCAGAAGTTGGGAAAAAAGAAGGGGGAAAATTCCTTTTTTCTTTACTCTTTACTCCTGCTCCTGCGTTACCCCCTTATTAATTTCCGGAACTGATTAGATGTCCATGACCTCTTCCAAAGCCAACCAACTCAAGTCTGAAATTGTAGCTATGCCAACATGGTTGCGTCGCCCAATTGGTAAAGCTAGTGAACTCTCGACGGTACAACGTATTGTCAAACAGCGTCAAATTCACACTATCTGCGAAGAAGGACGTTGTCCTAACCGAGGGGAGTGCTACGCTCAAAAAACAGCGACTTTTTTACTGATGGGTCCAACTTGCACTCGCTCTTGCGCTTTTTGTCAGGTAGATAAAGGTCATGCACCAATGCCTTTAGACCTGTCTCTTATACACATCT
>JANZYY010000132.1 GCA_026419705.1 Fischerella sp. | reverse complement strand
GTGCTCTGCAGGCGTACGCCGATAAGGAAAAAGGCCAAGAAGTTAGTGGTTAGTGGATAGTGGTTAATGGATAGTGGTTAAAAACTAACTATTAACTACCAACTACCAACTACCAACTACTCACTGTCAACAAATTCACATTACAGGAGTTATATCAATGTCTGCTGCAACTGATGAAATTTTAGAAAAATTAAAATCTCTGACTTTGCTGGAAGCAGCGGAGCTGGTGAAGCAAATTGAAGAAGCTTTCGGTGTTAGTGCTGCTGCACCCGCTGGTGGCATGATGATGATGGCCGCTCCTGGTGCTGCTGCACCTGCTGCGGCTGAACCTGTAGAAGAGAAGACCGAATTTGACGTGATTCTCGAATCTGTCCCAGCTGACAAGAAGATTGCTGTACTGAAGGTAGTACGAGAATTGACCGGTTTGGGTCTCAAGGAAGCAAAGGACTTAGTAGAATCTGCACCCAAGCCAGTTAAAGAAGCTATCGCCAAGGAAGCTGCTGAAGACGCTAAGAAGCGCATAGAAGAGGCTGGCGGTAAAGTAACTGTGAAGTAGCCAAATTAGGGGCAATTACCCTGCAAATCCTTGTAATCCTCGTTACCAGGTTTAACCTGGTAACGAAAAATCAGAATTATCAGCCCCTGGCTCTAACTTCAGGCTAATTTTACATTTTTTACATTTTTATAAGTAAACAACAACCTACAGCCAATTGCCAACAAGTACGTAGGGTGCCCAGTACATAGGACGATTATATTCAGAAGTATTCAGTAACTTTAATTGAGCAAGGCGTAAAGCCTCTGCAATTGTGACTCTGCCAGTTGTTAACTGGTTGTAGAATTCACCGATAAATAAAGCTGTAGAGTCATCACCAATTTGCCATAAAGATGCTAAAGTGCTCCGCGCTCCTGCTCGAATCGCGACTCCTGCCAATCCCAATGCTGCACGATTATCTCCTGCTGCTGTTTCACAAGCGCTGAGAACTAGTAATTCAATTGGTTCTGTGCGATTTTGCTCTCTAGTTTTGAGTAAGCGATCAAATTCACTTACATAAATGCGCTTGTCAGCTGCCAGGATGAAAGTGTCTCTGGCTTTAGAGCTAAACCTACCGTGAGTTGCTAAGTGAATGACTCTAAAAGGCTGGGCGTTAATCTTTTTCTCTAAGGTTGTACTTTTAAAATCCCCGTCCAAAAGTATAGTTTTTGTTATACCTAACCTCTGAATTAAATCTAGTTCATCCTTGACTTTGGGAAGTGGTGCAAAATTTTCATTTTGAGGTGGTTGAGACAGCCCCGCTGCAAGGATGTTTAATTTTTTCCGTTCCAAGGGTTTTGGCGTAAATAGTTGCAATCCCGGGCTAATCGCGACAGCGTAAAACTGTACTAAATAGTCTTTACCATTATATAATGCAGCCATTGGGATATTTCTTAGTGACCCATCTGGAATAAATACTAAGGTATTGACTCCACTATTTTTTAGGTCTATTTCTACTGGTTTAATTAACCAGTTATAAAGCTGTTGCGAGCGTGTTTGAAATTTTTTCTTAGCATCAGGTTGAACTATTGCCTCTCGCATTTCGGCAATTACTTTCTCTACCTCCTGACTCTTAACAAAAGAGGTTTTACGCATTAACGGTTGGTTGGGAAGTTTAAGGATAACTTCTAACTGGTTGTCTAAAATAATTGGATAGAAAATGGCTGTTTTGGGATTATCTCGATCTACCACTTTGTCAAGCACAACAAATTGATTATTTAAGCAAGCTTCCCGAAAAAAATTATCTAGTTCTGCCAGTTGTAAAGCTTCGATGCGTTGACGTGCTTTGTCTAAGTCTGGTTTTCCCGGACCTTGCTGTTGTAAAAGCAATTCTACTGATTGTCGATAAATCGGTTCAACGCGATCGCGAAAATTTAACTGCACCTCTCGGTTTGCTATTGCTAAATCACTACGAAGAGACTCAAGAGTTGCTACTGCACTATCATAAGCGGCTATGGCTGCTTGGTTATTTCCCTGTATTTTCAGCAACCGTCCTAGTTGCCATTCCCAGCGATAAGCAATGTCTGAAGCAGAAATTTCCTGAGCAATAGTCAACGCCTGCTCCGTGAGATTCTGTGCTTCTTGCCACTGACTGTTTTGCTCGTATAATTCTCCTAAACTGCCCAATGCATAAGATTCTCCCCGTCGATCGCCAATCATTTTGGCTTGTTGGACGCTGCTTGCCAAGATTTGAGCAACATTTTGTTTGTCACTGATTGTAGCGATCGCCCGAGCAAAGTTAATACGTGCATAAATACCAGCTTGATTAGTAGGCAAACTAGCAAGTTGAGATTGAATTGTCGGAATTAATGCTTGCGCGGCTGCTGTGTTTTGACGATCGACAAATAAGCTGAGTAAATTGATTTCGGCTTGAATTTTAGTCAGGGGGTTAGGCGCTATTTCGGCAGCTTTTTGATAGTAAAAAATTGCGTTTTTAGTGTTACCTAGTAATCTAGCAGTATTACCAAGGCTAAATGCCGTTGTACTAATCTCTTGAGGCAGTTGCAGGCTTTGGGCTATTTTTAAGCTTTGTTGCAAAGTTTGCCATGAATGCTCTAGTTCACCTAGTTGTTGCAAAGCATTGCCGAGAGAACGCAAAGCAGCCGCTTTTATGAGTGAGTCTGGTTCGCTTTGCAACTGTTGAGAAACTTCTTTCAAAATATTTAAGGCTCGACGGTAGAAACCAGCAACCCGCATAGCTTGTGCTTGATTAATGCGGCTGCGCGTTACTCCAGCATTATTGTTTAATTGCTTCCAGATTTGCTCCGCTTGTTTGGCAGTTTCTAAAGATACATCTGCTCTGCCAAGTGCCAGCTGCAGTCCTCCCTGAATATCCAGAGTTTGTGCCAAAACTTCCAGCCACTCTGGTTTTTGAACATTGAGATTTAACTGTTGATTTTTCTCATCCCAACCAAGTAACTTTAAGCTGGTGTTGATAGCTTTGGACGCTTCTATCCATGAACCAAGTTGCTGATAGACCAAACAGAGGTTAGTCAGTGCTGTAGCTTGCCCAAACTGGTTATGCTCTTGCTGGTAAATGCGGTTAGCTGTTTGTAAAACACTTACTGCTTCAGCAAAGCGTCCTGCTTGATAAAGAGCTTCTCCTTGCTCCAGAAGTTGCTGTGCTGTTGTTGGTAATTTACTCGTTTGGATGTGTGGGGAATGTGTCTGTACCTGTTTGGCGAAGGTATTGGGGATAATAGTCAGAAAAAAAACTATTATAAATAACAATACGTTAATAACGGAATCTCGAACTATTCGTTTTGGGGTCAGAAGTCTTTGCAGAATTGACCTGAACTTACCAAAACCAATTAATGCCATGTGCAACTTTTTATTCTTGGATTTAATGCCTATACTGACATCATCTCACAATTTGCTTACTTCCTTGGTGCTGTTTGCGTCCTTCCTTGCAGCGAAACTTTACTCTATGGGACAACCCGCTGATGTCACAGATGGAATTTAAGTCATACTCATATCGACTATGAATAATTATAAACACTAATGATACTTTCCGCTTGATTCTTACACAATTGAAGTAGGCAACATTTTGAAGAAAGCGAGCTTACTTAATGAATGTTGCACAAGATAGTCTTTCTATGTAACCTGGAGTGTGCCACTCTGAGGAGAACAGTGTGTGGGAGGGGGTTACGGAAATAATCACCGCATCATAAGTTTAGATTGATTTCTTTTAAAAACAGACTTTGAAAAAATCAGGAGGTTCACCATGGCTAAAGTTGCAATGCAGATGGTGGAGCAGTCTGGGATAGACGTGAAGGAACTAGTAGACAAGCTAGTTAGGGCGGCAGCAGCTGAGTTTACAACATACTACTATTACACGATCCTACGAGCCAATGCTATTGGGTTTGAAGGTGAGGGATTGAAGGAAATTATTGAGGATGCCCGGCTAGAAGACCGCAACCACTTCGAGGCTTTGGTTCCGCGTATCTACGAGTTAGGCGGCGAGTTACCACGAGACATTCGCGACTTCTCTAATGTAGCTGCTTGTCCGGATGCTTACCTGCCAGAGCGTAAGCGCAGCAGTGAAAGTTCTTCTGTAGGAACAGAGGTTAAGCAAGGAGTCGAACAAGCTGATATTAGATCAATGCTACAGGTATTGGTAGAAGCCGAGCGCTGCGCGATCCGCGTTTATACCGACATCTGCAATATGACCTTCGGCAAAGACCATCGCACCTACGAACTGTCCCTAGCTATCCTGAATGAAGAGATAGAGCACGAAGCCTGGTTTAGCGAATTTTTGGGTGAAGGTCCTTCCGGACACTTCCGTCGGTCTGCACCAGGTGAATCACCATATACTTCTCGGTTCTTGGTAGTACCTAACAGTCATAACGGCAAATAATACCATGTAACAAGATGACAGAGAACAGGGAATAGGGGGACAAGGAGACCAGGAGACGGATTCTTCTTACTCCCCCTCCCACTCCCCCATCCCCTCTCTGTTTGTCCTCTTCCTCTATGACACAAACACACTTGGTATGAGGAAGCAGTAGTGTTGGAGTAAGAAGCAGTGTGCTATGTAACAGTGGCAAGGGTAGAGGAGCTTCCACCAGGACATACACGGACGGTAGAGGTCGGATCGTGTTTGATTCTGCTTGTGAATGACCAAGGAGAGTTCTACGCCTTGCAGGGTCTGTGCGGACACCAGAACTTGCCATTAGCGGGAGGTAAGGTCTGGCAAGGAGTACTGGATTGCCCTTGGCATCATTTTCAGTATGACATCCGTACAGGAGAGAATCTCTACCCCAAACGCATCTACCCGCTAAATGCTCTTCCCAAACTACGTGAGCAGGTTTCCTCCCTGCGTACCTATCCTGTGCGAGTAGTTGATGAACAAGTGCAGGTGGGCGTGCCGGAAAGCTGTGAGCAAAGGTAGGAAATAGACAATCTGGGATGAAATTCACAATCCCAGAGGCAAGATTGAGAGGCAAATCATATGAACGCCGAAGATCTCCTGAGGCGTTATGCAGTAGGAGAAAGAGATTTTCATGCCGCAGA
This sequence comes from Fischerella sp., assembly GCA_026419705.1. Taxonomy (GTDB): domain Bacteria; phylum Cyanobacteriota; class Cyanobacteriia; order Cyanobacteriales; family Nostocaceae; genus PCC9605. The sequence goes on along the minus strand of JANZYY010000132.1, from coordinate 5,674 downwards.
TTTAAGTGGAGCACACCTGCGGGAAGTAGATTTAAGTGGGATAGTTCTGAAAAAGGCAATCTTGTGCGAAGTAGACCTAAGTGGGACAAACCTAGTCGGGGCAGATTTGAATGGAGTAGTTCTGAAACAAGCTAACCTGTATGGAGCGCAGTTAAATGGAGCGCACTTGATTGGGGCAGACTTATATGAGGCAAACCTAACCAATGCAGATCTAAATGGGGTGATTTTGTGGAGAGCTACTTTAAAGAAAGCGATTTTGTGTCAGGCTGACCTGAGTCGGGCAAATCTGGATGAAGCGAATATTAGTGGGGGAAACTTAAGTCGAGCAAACTTAAGGGGAGCAAAGCTGAGCAAAGCAAATTTGAGTGAGACAAATCTAACTGAAGCAAACCTTAATAGGGCAATTCTGGTTGAGACAAAATTGATTTTGGCAGACTTGCGCGCCGCAAATCTGGAGTTGGCAGAACTGACCAAGGCAAATCTCACGGAAGCAGACTTAAGTCGAGCAAATCTGGAAGGTGCCAACTTGAGTGAAGCAAATCTCAGTCGAGCCAATTTGAGTGGAGCGAATCTAACTGGAGTAAATTTGCACAAAGCAAATTTAATTGAAGCAAAATTGATTTTGACTGGTCTGCGTGGGGCAAACTTGGAACTGGCAGAACTGACCAAGGCAAACTTAACTGAAGCAGATCTAAGTTGGGTACGCTTGGATAGTGCTAACCTGAGTGGAGCATACTTGCGCCAGGCAATTCTCACAGATGTAGATCTGGATTCAGCCATCCTACGTGGTGCAAACTTAGTCGGAGTAAAGCTGGGTCAAGTCAAGATGAATCGCGTAGACCTGAGTTGGGTAACAATGCCTGATGGAACAGTCCACTTATGAGTTCAGTTTAGCAGCTTTGCGTAATTTTTGAAACGCATCAAGATCTCGGAGTATTCGTTAGGAATTGGCATAATGCTGTACTTCGTTTGTGGTTAATTCCAAATGCCAACTCAATCAACTGTTCATGGAGGTCATGACAATGCACGGTATGCAACAAGAGAGTATTCCTGGATATAGTTTCAAGACTCCAGCTGTTGCTACTGCACCTATCAGCATGGAGGATCTACAACTCCTCAAGCAAACAGTTCTATTTACTGAAGAGGATGAAAAGTATCTGCGTCAGGCAGGTGAAGTGTTGGCAGATCAAATCAATGACATATTAGATGTGTGGTATAATTTTGTAGGCTCTCACGAGCATCTGCTCTATTACTTCACTAGTGTCAATGGTCAGCGCCATCCCAACACTGAATATTTAGCTGCTGTGCGCAAGCGTTTTGGGCAGTGGATTCTAGATACCTGCAACCGTCCATACGATCAAGATTGGCTAAATTATCAGTTTGAAATCGGTTTGCGTCATCATCGAACAAAGAAGAACCAAACCGACAATGTTGAATCTGTACCCATCGTTAACTTTCGCTATCTGGTCGCCTTTATCTACCCCATCACAGCAACAATTAAGCCCTTCCTTGCCAAAAAAGGTCACAGTCCTGAGGAGGTAGATAAGATGTATCAAGCCTGGTTTAAGTCGATAGTCCTGCAAGTAACTCTGTGGTGTTATCCTTACGTGAAGGATGGGGACTTCTAGAAAAGTTTTGTCAACTCTTGTGGAGTGGCGATCGCTCTACCAACCAACACGATTGCGTTGGGGGAGTGGTGCTGTACTCAAAGTTCATGACCCAATCAATTCCAGATCCATCTGGGATGGTTCAATTACCGAATCTCCATCGCGTCTAGTTCCTTTGCTAACTCATCTAACTCGGTTGACAGCCGGATATAAATTATACCAATTCTCCAAAAGTAGAGACGCGATATATCGTGTCTCTACAGATGATGGCGCACAGACGTGGAACACCCAGACATGGAGATCGATCTGTTGCAAGATGATAGAGAATTGGTATAAGACATCTTCGAGCCGCCTAGAAAGCACGCTGCGTCCACGATGAAAAGAAACTAGAAAAAAGGAAATTACCAAATAAACGGTATTAAACGAGCACTAGATTGCTGGTAATCGGCATAATCCTGGTACTTTACAGACATTGCCTGCTCTTTTTGGGACATGCGCTGGAGGTATAAAATAAATATTGCTCCTGGTACCAAATAAGCCCAGATTGAACCAGCCACCACGCTAAAACTCAAATATCGCAGTAAATCACCAAAGTAATTGATGTTACGGGAGAAGCGCCAGATATTATCGCGGACTAGTCCCGCTCCATACTGTTTGGCTGTGAGTTTTTGCACATCAGCAGTAGCATTAATTAGGGAGCCAAAAATGTAAAGCAATAGTGCTACAGCTGCCGTTATCATTGATAGGGGGACAGGATTGGTAAAAGCGAGATATCCCGGCAAGACGTAAAAAACTCCCACATAAAGTATTACAAAGATGAATCCAGCAACACCGATTGGCTGATTAAATAACTGTTGTCTTTGGGGATAGAACCATTGCTCTATTAGCCACCAGAAACAATAGCTCATGTGCAAACACAGATAGATAGTCTGTCGCCAGTCTTGAATACCGAAGATAAATGTGAAAGCGAGCAACCAAGCAATTGGAAGTGCTTTTCCTATATTAACGGCCGTGAGTACCGTCATCCAAGTTTTTTCAGTTTTAGCAATATTCTGCATACAGTGCTTGCGAATTTATTTGCAAAACTATTTCTATTCTAAGTTTGCCGATTCATTCAGGCAGTGCTAGCTCGGTCGAGCTACTGGTATAAGGATTACTTTATTAATATTTACGTCTGCTGGTCTGGTCACGCAAAAAATGGTGTTGCATAAATTAGGGATGAAAATTGAACCACTAAGTCACCAAGACACAAAGAATTGAATTTTCTATTTGTCATAGACAATAAATTCATCCGGGAAATATGCAACGTCAGAAAAACACTACATCAGCTACATCATCTGCGGTGGGAGAAGTTAGTCTTTGGTAAACCTTGTCAGTGTGTTTTGTATCACTGTGAAAGCGCACCTTACTAAATTCCCTTTCCACTATACCAGGAGCGACAGAAGTCGCTCTGATAGACTTTCCGAATAAATCTTGTTTTAAACCTTCAGAAATGGCTTTAACTGCTGCTTTCGTGCCACAGTAAACTTACCTCTAGGATTGGTTTGATGTCCGGCGATTGACCCAATATCGACCACATGACCGCGATATGACCGCGATCGCGCACGTCTAACTGCCCAGACGCGCTGTTTGAAGCGTCTCTACAAGACTACCAACTTTGGCACAAGCAGCACCGATACCACTGCTTGCACCAGTAATAAAAACAATTTGGTTGTCTACACAAAGCGTTGTTATACCAATTCTCAAAAATAGAACTACACATAGTTCGTAGTGAGTACTTAAGTACTCACTACCAACCAAGAATATTTGTAGTCATTTTTGAATAATCAGTCAGGAGTCAGAGTAGAGACGCGATGTTCCTTGCGTCTGTACAAAAGTCGAGAGTAATTACTTTGGACTGTTGACTTTTGACTATGGACTAATTACTATTTCACTACTTGCATTCGCTGAGTGATCATTGTCATGCCATCTCCCCGCAAGATTACTGCAGAAATCCAATGACTACCGGGTGTTGAAGGTGCGCTACCAATTTTAAATATTCCGCCAGATGAGAGCAATTCCAAATCCACCGGTGTGGGAGCGAGATACTTATTTGGCTTAATTGGTTCTTCCAAAGCTGCTCCTAAAAGATATTCATCACCAAGAGGTTCGATGAGGATCGCGTCAAAATTATACTTTTGACCAACTTTTACCTGTTGTGGCAATTTAAAATCAATTTGCGGTGGCTTGCTACCAGAGGTAATTTGGGTGCGTTCTGACAAAATGTCTTGGCGGACGATTTTTCCACCTGAAATTTGCTGACGCGATCTAATCGTGGCTGACATAGCCAAGTTTTCACTGTTAGCAGAAGGTAGACCAGTAATTTTAGTGACTGTGTCAGCGATAGTGACATTACCTCGCGATCGCCAAGATTGTAACTGAGTGGTGTATTTCAATTGCGGATATCGCTTCCAAAGTGCAATTAAAGCTTGTTCCATAGTTTGGCGATTTAATCCATCGCCGTGCGTGAAGTTGGGACTGTAGAACTGCATTACCCCTTTCACGTCACCTTTATTTGCTGCTGCATCAATTTGCGCTAATAAGTTGACCAATTCAGCCGGTGCTTTTTGAGATGTAGTGCTTTGGGCGAGTTTTTCGGCTTGTACCAAGTTCTGTGGTGTACTGGCTTGGGCGCATTTCCAGCCGGTTGTCAAACCAATGGTAAGCATGAACAAAAGTACCCAACGGCTGGATGGAAAGCAGGATTGGCGTTGAAATAGGAAGGCGATGAAATTACGCATTGTTAGTAAGTTGGTAATTAGGCTACATCAGATTTCCCTGGTTTGAGGGTAAAACCCTACACAAGTAAAACCGTTGCAAATAAATTTCCGGAACACTTTACGACAAGGTAGGGAAATTGTTTTATCTTAGTGAAACTGAACGCTGACATGGTCGTGATTAAATGGTAAACGTACCGATAAGATTATTAATAGCTGCGAGTGGAACTGGCGGACATTTATTTCCAGCGATCGCCTTAGCACAGGAATTACCTGATTATCAAATCGAATGGTTGGGAGTTCCCGACCGACTGGAAACTCAGCTTGTCCCCCAACAGTATAAATTGAATACTATTTCTGTTGAAGGGTTTCAGAAAGGTTTTGGTATCTCATCGCTGCTGACTTTAGGTAAACTTATTGGTTCAGTTCTGCAAGTCAGAAAACTGTTACAAACAGGCAAATTTCAGGGAGTATTTACTACTGGAGGTTATATTGCCGGGCCTGCAGTAATTGCGGCGCGATCGCTGGGTATACCTGTAATTCTCCACGAAGCAAACGCCTTACCAGGGAAAGTCACGCGCTTTTTCGGACCTTGGTGTAGTGTAGTGGCGCTGGGATTTGAAGTTGCTAATAAATATTTACCGCGTGCCCAAACTATCTATACAAGTACACCAGTGCGATCGCAATTTTTAGCATCAGGAATAGAAGCAACCCTAGATTTACCCATTCCTGAGAATGTTCCTTTAATCGTCGTCTTTGGTGGTAGTCAAGGCGCGGTGGCGATGAATAAGTTGGTGCGCCAGTGTGCAACCGCTTGGTTTGATGTTGGTGCGTGGGTTGTGCATTTAACCGGAGATAACGATCCAGAAGTTGATAGTCTCAAGCATCTGCAGTATATTTGTTTGCCCTTTTACAACAATATGGCGGCGTTGCTACGACGAGCAAATTTAGCCATTAGTCGTGCTGGTGCCGGTAGTTTAACAGAATTGGCGGTGTGTGGTATACCTGCAATTTTAATTCCCTATCCCTTTGCAGCCGAAGACCATCAAACCTACAATGCACAAGTGTTTACCTCCGTCGGTGCGGCGTTAATGTTTAAACAGTCAGAGTTAACGGCCGAGAAGTTGCAAACAGAGGTTTTGCGCTTGTTGCAGTCACCACAAAAGTTACAGGCGATGGGAGAAAAAGCAAAGGCGATCGCGCTAGCTGATAGTGCTCAGAAGTTGGCACAATTGGTGCGTGAGGTAGTGGAGAGGTAGAAAAACGAAAACAAATGTCTGACAAACCTGTAAGTCCCTGGCAATTCAAACC
>JANZYY010000131.1 GCA_026419705.1 Fischerella sp. | reverse complement strand
CTGATTGCCAGCGTCCAAACCGCTAGTCTTTGATTAGACTTATTTATCTAACTCCCGCTCGAAAGTAGTGTATATTTTGCATGCTTCCGATGCAATTTCGCTCTCGGTAAGCTAATATCAGAAGTCTTGGCTGTCAAATCCTTTTTGAATTGATTAAAATATCGGTGTATACAATAAGAAGAGTTTGTCAAGTTGCAAAGGGTTGAATTTTCGGCAGTGCGCTAGCTTGTAATTGAGACCGTATTAGCTATGTCTAGAAATTTTCGGCCCTCGGGCTAATTCTGCCAAAGCCTCAACTCCTCAGTTCAGGAAATTGGCTTTTTGTCGGTCGAGTGCCTTCATAGAAGCGCCACGACTCTTAAAATTGGGTAATAAGTGTCTGCAGCACCTCTACTCGCAAAGTATGAGAGCAACAACAGCTAAAAGACAAATGTAAATCCCAAGTCAGTAATTTATAAAGGAAATGTAAAAATGAATGCACTTTAGCTTGTCACTGGGGTTAACATAAAGTGTGCTGTTTCCAGGAATGTTGTGGGTAACACATTGAGTCAAATACAAGTGGGTTTACTTAATTTTTAAGGTAATGATAATGCTACAAAAATTCCAAAAAGTTTTGGAGAAAATTCATGTGTATTAGTGTCATTTTCAACTTCTTTTTGGTAGAACAGGCTTTACATTCCTTGGCTTTACCTGACTTTATTGGTTCATGGGTACCACACAAAGACAGTGCAATTTCTGTGAAACAGGCTACAATCGGAACAGCATTTACAAAAAAAATCTTCCAACAGTCATATTCTTTTGTGTGGGGTGGTAAATTTTTTTAGCACGATGAGTCTTTTTAAGACCAATCAGTAAACAATTGTGTTGCCCGGTGACACAAATGGCGTTTACTTAAAGATAAGGAATTTACCTTTGAGGATACTGCTGTGACAGAAGAAAACACAGAATCAGAATTCCAGACTTTAACTGGGGATCGACACTAGTATCCTCCCGAAAATAGGTAAAACTTCCAAAAAATATCTTAGCTAGATTAGCTAAAGACCCTATAAACGAAAATGCAAATAGCTCACCAAACAAGAGCGGCATAATAGTTTGAGTAATTGATTCTGCAAGGAGCATGAGGAACGCGGCATGAACCAGGCTAACAACGTACTCGATACCATTGATTATCAGCCTGACCTAGAAATTGAAATTAATCAGCCTGACCTTGAGTTAGAAGAACTCTTAATGGAAGATGAAGAGGACTTACTGATCAACGATGAAGGCGAACTCGATGAAGATTTTTTAGAGCCTCAGTCTGATGAGGACGACGCAAAGTCTGGAAAAGCCGCAAAATCGCGTCGTCGGTCTCAAACGAAGAAAAAGCATTACACCGAGGATTCGATTCGCCTTTACTTGCAAGAAATAGGTCGAATTCGCCTCCTGAGAGCCGACGAAGAAATTGAATTGGCACGAAAGATTGCAGATTTACTGGAATTGGAGCGAGTGCGTGAAAGACTATCACAACAGTTAGAACGCGACCCCCAAGACAGTGAATGGGCACAAGCAGCAAATATGCCGCTACCACAATTTCGTCATCGCCTACACATCGGTCGTCGGGCGAAAGACAAAATGGTACAATCTAACCTGCGTCTTGTAGTTTCAATTGCTAAGAAATACATGAACCGCGGCTTATCTTTCCAAGATTTAATTCAGGAAGGTAGCCTTGGTTTGATCCGCGCCGCTGAAAAATTTGACCACGAAAAAGGTTATAAGTTTTCTACATACGCTACATGGTGGATTCGTCAGGCAATTACCCGAGCGATCGCCGATCAATCTCGCACGATTCGCCTTCCTGTTCACCTCTACGAAACCATTTCTCGCATTAAGAAGACCACCAAACTACTTTCTCAAGAAATGGGTCGCAAACCCACTGAGGAAGAAATAGCCACGAGAATGGAAATGACCATCGAGAAGCTAAGATTTATTGCTAAATCTGCTCAGCTGCCTATTTCTTTAGAAACACCCATTGGTAAAGAAGAAGATTCCCGACTGGGTGATTTTATTGAATCGGATGGCGAAACTCCAGAAGACCAAGTTTCCAAAAATCTGCTGCGGGAAGACTTAGAAAAAGTCCTCGACAGTCTCAGCCCTCGCGAACGAGATGTTCTGCGACTGCGCTATGGTTTGGACGATGGTCGAATGAAGACCCTTGAAGAAATTGGACAAATTTTTAACGTCACCCGCGAACGCATTCGTCAAATTGAAGCGAAAGCACTCCGCAAGTTACGTCACCCCAATCGTAACAGTGTTCTGAAAGAGTATATCCGGTAGTCATTGGTCATTGGTCATTGGTTAGTAGTTATTTTTAACAACCAACCACCAACAAAAGACAATAAAAGCCTGGGAGTATTAGTATTTATTTACCCCCAGGTTTTTGTTTATCTATCTCGCTAGTGATGTCTATAAGAAAAACTTCTGGTTTTAATGTTTACAAGATGCCCCAGAAGTGTAAAAAGCCTTGACCAGAAAATAATTCAATCAGAGCAGCAGCTAGGAAGCCGATCATTGCTAAACGACCATTCCAGATTTCTGCTTGGGGAGTAAAGCCCCAACGCCATGCATTGCGGTCATCTGTGACAATGGGTGTAGTTACTTTTGTCGTGTCTTGCATACTTGGCACTCCAAACTGAATTTACTAAGGTGTGTTACCTTTTGTTAACTAATATAACAACTATTTCAAGAAATGCAACTTTTATTAGAGTTTTTTGTATTACATTGATTGATAGGCATTTTTGATACATTCAGCGGCTTCGACTCCCAATCTCCGCTTGACCTTTAAGCCTGACTCATTGCTGCTATATAAGATATTTTTTTATTAAGCCAGGTCTTTGTCAACGCACTTATCAATAAAATTATAACATCTCTGTGCTTGTAGTAAAGGATTTTGCCCTTCTGGAGCGTTGCCGTTTCCCTAATATAATTAATAATTTATTGCAATAGTATTTGAGCAATTCTCTGACCCCGCCATGTTGGAATTGTGTAGATATTCATCTGCTGGGCTACCCAAGCCAAAAACTCTCCCTTAGGCAGCTTTTCTTGAAAATATTGCGCGATCGCTTCTGCCACAGTAGTAGTAAATCCAGGCAAAGTTGTACAAGCGCCTCTAAATCATCCAGAGTTGCTTGTCTCAGTACGAAATTTATTTACGAAAAGACTCTGCGTACCTCTGCGTTTAAAAAATACGCAAAGTTGTACTTAGCTTAAACATCATCTGCTTTATGCTCCCAATTCAGCAACAGTGATAATTTTTTCATCTCGGTTGAGTTGAAGAACACTTTCACCCGCAGTATTTCTATCCAAGTTTGGCACTGTGTCTACTTGTAGGCGCACTACTCGTTGATGATTGGTTACTAGCGCCACTTCAGCCCCTGACTTTGCCAATACCATCGCAGCTAGGTAATCATTTTTATTGGCGAATTTGAAGACCTGAGTACCAATGTCACCTCGATTGCCAAGTCGCAAAGCACTTGTCGAGAAGCGTTTAGCATATCCTAACCGTGTCACTAGTAATAGATTTGCCTCTGTGTTGAAAGTTACGCAGCCAACCATTTCCTCTTGCAGGCGCAGGCGCAGTGCTTGCAGACCCACAGCAGTGCGGCCCATGACAGGTAGTTGTTCGTCATTAACTTTCAACCGCAATAGTCGCCCACCAGAACTAGCTAAAATCGCTTGTTGACCTGTGGTGGTGAACTGAGCTTGTAACAATTCATCATCATCTTTAAGTTTCAAAATGGTAACTCCGCGCCGTGTTAGGTTGGTAAATTCCGTCAGAGATAGGCGCTTAATTCGCCCCTGTTTCGTCAACACAATTATGTCAGTTGTTTGAGAATTTTCTGGCAGCAAAAACCGGCTAACAACAGTTTCAGAAGCTTCTTGAGCAGTATTGGTAAGCAAAGCGATCAGGGGTGTTCCCCGTGGCGATCGCCCAGTTGTCGGGGGAATATCTCCGACTCTCACCGGATAAACTCTGCCACTAGCAGTTAGCACCAACAAATCTTTATCTGTGTCTGTCAAAGCTGTTTGAATGACAAAGTCATTATCAGACAAACCATTGTCAGTTTTGGGCTTTTTGCCTGAAGGTTGAGTACGACGCACGTAACCCCGTTGAGTCAATTCCAAAATCACTTCTTCTGGCGGCGTTTCCGGTTTGAGATTTGGGATTGGGGATTTGGAATTGTCCCGTTTGCTTCCCGGCTTTTCTGCGTCTTTTGGCGGTTCCTCCTGACTCACAGTCACTATCTTGGTACGACGTTCGTCACCATATTTGCGCTTGAGAGTACGCAAATCCTTTTTCAGGGCCTTCAGTAATTCTCGGCGATCGCCCAGTAACCGCTGCAACGTGGCAATTTCTGCTTGTAACTGCTCGTACTCATGCTGTAGATTCTGCTGTTCCAAACTTGTCAGGCGTCGCAATGGCATTGCCAAAATCGCATCTGCTTGTACCTCGCTCAACTCCAAGCGACTTTGGATGTGAATTTTTGCCGTACTGCCATCAGCAGCTTGTCGCAAAATTTCAATTACTTCATCCAGTTGAGACAGTGCTTTGAGTAAGCCTTCTAGCAAATGCAGCCGATTTTCCACCTTAGCAAGCTCATAAGTGTAGCGGCGTGAAAGTGTCTCCTCCCGGAATTTCAGGAATTCCAGCAATAATTGCCGTAATGTGAGTTGGCGCGGTTGTCCATCCACCAATGCCAACAGAATCGCCCCAAAATTTGTTTGCAAAGCAGTGAGGTGATATAGCTGCTGGAGAACATCTTGGGGGTTAGTATCGCGTTTGAGTTCTATGACCACGCGTATTCCCTGGCGGTCGCTTTCATCTCTGATATCCGCAATCCCTTGTAAGCGACCTTGATTGACGAGTTCCGCGACTTTTTCAATCCAACCCGCCTTATTCACCTGGAAAGGCAATTCCGTTACTACAATTGCCGTCCGCCGTTTGCTTCCCTTGCTAGCAGCAATTTCTTCTATCTGGGCTACTCCTCGTAGAACAATACCGCCTTTACCTGTGGTATAGGCTTCGCGAATTCCTGTATCGCCAACAATCTCTCCACCTGTAGGAAAATCCGGGCCCGGAATTAACTCAAATAACTTGTCATCTGCTAAGTCGGGATTGTCGATTAAAGCAATTAACCCATCGATTACTTCTCCCAAATTGTGCGGTGGGATATTCGTTGCCATACCCACAGCGATACCGGCACAACCATTGAGCAACAAAAATGGTAACTGTGCTGGCAATACGGTCGGTTCTTGCTGGGAATTATCAAAGTTACCGATAAATTCAACCGTTTCATCACCGATTTCGGCCAGCATTCCCTCGTGACTAATAGGTGCCAGACGCGTTTCTGTATAGCGCATCGCCGCTGGTGGGTCATTATCCACGCTACCAAAGTTGCCATGCCCTGCCAATAGAGGATAGCGGCTGGAAAAGTCCTGTACCAGCCTTACCAATGCATCATAAACTGCTTGATCGCCATGAGGGTGGTATTTACCTAGCACATCTCCCACAACGCGGGCGCATTTCCGATAAGGGCGATCCGGTGTCAGACCAAGTTCGTGCATTGCGTATAAAATCCGACGATGCACTGGTTTTAGACCATCACGCACATCTGGCAATGCTCGCCCGACGATCACACTCATGGCATATTCGAGGTAAGACCGTTGCATTTCGGTGTGCAAGGCTGTGGTGATTACCTGTCCCGTGGAGAGAAGGTTTAACTGTTTTGCCATGAGTTTTTCCCTAAATTTTCACTACACAAAATATGCCGTTACTGAACATGACAGCAACCACAGCATAGCGGATGTAACGTCCATCCTTACAAAATCTTGATGGTTATAGGATAAAAAGCAGTAGTATTATCCTTTACGATCGGGGATACACATTGATTCTCTAAAAGGAGGCACATACGATTTTGGAATTACAATTTGAGATTTGGCATTGACCCCTCCCCTAACAGGGAAGGGGCTTGCAGATTTTAGATTTCAGATTAATGAAAAAGAATTCACCATACAAGTGGATGGGCATTAGACCCAGTGTAATCATCTCAAATCCAAACTCTAAAATTATTTTTTTATCCCCCTCACCCCTACAAGTCAAATTCTCATGAAAACTGTTTTGATTGTCGAAGACGATCTGATTAATGCTCGCGTTTTTTCCAAAATTTTGACCAAACGCGGTGGACTGGAAGTAAAACACACTGAAAATGTGGAAGAGGTAATGAAAATTGCCCAAGCGGGAGAGGCAGACATTATTTTAATGGATGTTTCTCTCTCAAGAAGTGTTTACCAAGGTAAATCCGTTGATGGTATCAAAATTACGCAAATGTTGAAAGCTGACCCGCAAACTGCTTCCTTACCGATAATTCTCGTGACAGCACACGCAATGGAGGGCGATCGCGAAAACTTTCTCAAGCAAAGTGGTGCTGATGGCTATATATCTAAGCCGGTGGTTGACCATCAACAGTTTGTTGACCAAATTATAGCTATGCTACCCAAAGATAGTTAGCAATGATGCACCTCTTTCTCCTATAGAACAAGGTGTGTGAGTGTCAGCATTTCGTTTGTAAATTGTTTCAATCCCCCTCTTGTTTGGTGGGGATGAGGTTTTCTACACCCTTAGACTCTTACATCTGTTAGCGAACCTTAAGCCAGAAAGGATTGCCCACTCAGTCATGTTGGACCACCACTTCTGGCAGTTAATAGTATATATGTACTATTAAATAGCACTTTTGAGCAAGTGGTAACAGAAAAAATTAGTAGTTAGTGGTTAGTTGTTGGTGGTTGGTTGTTGCAAACAACAAACAACAAACAACCACTCACATTGACTCACTGTATGACTCACCGTGTCCGCCGTGGGGGGGATAGTGTACTTTCCCCTCTTTGCTGTAGGGCTGCTTGAATGCGGGGTAACTCCAGGAATTTTTTGGTATCAGCAAGTAAGCGATCGCCCCAGAGATTTTCTTTGAGGAATTCTAGATCGGCATAGCGATCGTCAATGCGAATTGCAGTTTCGCCCATTGCCAAAGCTTGTTGGCGATCGCCCTGATTATATAGTGCCACTGCTAGAGCCAATAAAGGTTCTGCGGCTTGCTTGTCAATTGCCACAGCGGCTTGCCATTGCTGAATCGCCCCTGGGATATCACCTTGTTCGTACTTAATTAAACCAATATTGTTAATTGCAGGCCAGAATTTTTGATCTTGGGAAACCGCCTGATTATACTGGGCGATCGCATCTGGGAATCGACCTAGCATATAATAAGCGTTACCTAAATCAAACAAACCTTCTGGGTCATTAGGTTTTAACTTTAAACCCTCTTGGAAATAGTTAGCAGCAACTTGATACTTTTTCTGTTGGAAGTTAGCCGAACCTAAAGCAAACAGAACATCACCATTTTTGGGATTAAGAGATTGTGCCTTTTTCAGAGCAGCGATGGCAGAATCTATTTCTTTGGTTTGCAGATACAAGCCACCTAAAAGAAACCAGACTTTATCACTTTTAGGAGCTAGTTGAGATGCCAGCTTAGCTCTGGGCATAGCCATTTCGTACTGTTGAAACTGCGCTAGTTGCGCTGCTTCTTGTGCCAGACTCAATCCCTGTCGCTCCAACTTGGCTCTATCCAGTTGCAATGTATGGGGTACTAATGCCTGTGCATCAGCAGCTTTGGGCATACTCCACAAACTACAGACAACAACGAGAGAAATCAAACCAATTTGTTTAGGCACGCTACCGCCTTTGAGCCAAAAATTAAGGAATCTTTCAGATAGCTTAAACGATCCCTGTTGGAAGTGAAAGGTAAAGTTTACAGTCATTAGTTCTTAACCAAGAGTCCACAGCCATTCAGTCAAAAGTTAACACTCATGACTATTGAGTGTGGATTTTAGATTCTTAACTACGTAAAAGGGACTGGGGATTGGGTAGTGGGGAAAGGGAAAAGGATGGAAGCAGCACTCCTTATCCCTTCACCTTTTACCTTTTCCCAGACACAAATGAAGATGAAGCGCGCCTATCCGATAAGTATTGGCTTAAATCCTTAATTCTGTCAGTAGCAAACTCACCCAGTTAGGTGAAGCCAGACGCGATCGCCGATAGATAACATGAAAAAAAAATAAGAAATTTTAAGTCATTTGTACTTTGGTCGACAAGTTGCTGACCAGGCAAAATTTTCCCCTGGCACTACCAGGTTCACTCTACTCAACAAAAACACTTTTTCAAGGCTGCTACTATGACTACGCATATAGAAATTCCCGTAATTGGCAAAGTTAAGCATCCCCAACGCTGGTTAATTGGACTGGTAGCAGCTGGTGTTTTGGTTGTTGGTAGTGCCACAACCTATACATTTGTGAATCGAGGAACAAGCAGAGAAGATATTGCCGCCCTTACCGTACCAGTGAAAGCTAATGATGTCACCCTGCGGATTAATGCTAGTGGGAAGGTAGTGCCAATTCAGAGTGTGAATATTAGCCCCAAACAGCCTGGAATTGTCGCACAGTTAAAAGTAGAACAGGGCGATCGCGTTAATCAAGGGCAAATTATTGCGGTAATGGATAGTACAGATGTAAACGCACAAATCCTGCAAAACCGAGCTAATTTAGAGCAAGCCAAAGCACAACTTGCCGAAGCTCTAGCTGGAAGTCGCCCCCAGGAAATTGCCCAAGCTAGAGCGCGTTTAGCACAAGCTCAAGCACAATTAGCCCAGGCCCGTGCTGGTAATCGCTCGCAAGAAATTCAAGAAGCTCAAGCTCAGGTAGAAGAAGCTAAAGCACAGGTAAATTTAACGCAGTCACGAGTGACGCGTTACCAAGAATTAGCTCGACAAGGAGCCATTTCCCAAGACCAATTAGATCAATACATTAGCGAAGATAGAAGAGCAAAAGCCGCTTTAGAACAAGCTCAACGCCGATTATCGCTACTAAAAAGTGGCTCTCGTACCGAAGAAATTGCCCAGAAAGAAGCTGCGGTTGCCGAAGCACGGGCTGCATTGCAACTAGCAGAAAATGGCACTCGTCCCGAGGTAATTGCCCAACGCCGAGCTGCTGTAGCTGTAGCTGAAGCACAGTTAAAGGCATCCCAAGTTGACTTACAAGATACCATCATTCGTGCTCCCTTTGCAGGAATTGTGACACAAAAATATGCTAGCGATGGCGCCTATGTGGCACCGACGACTTCTGCTTCTTCGAGTGCCTCCGCTACTTCTAGTTCTATTGTTGCCTTAGCGAGGGGCTTAGAAGTGCTAGCGCAAGTTCCAGAAGCTGATATTGGCAGAATTAAAAATGGACAACAAGTAGAAATCGTCACTGATGCCTATCCCAATCAAGTGTTTAAAGGCCATGTGCGCCTGATTGCTCCCGAAGCCGTGAAGCAAGAAGGTGTGACATTGTTCGAAGTACGTGTAGCTATTGATACCGGTCAACAACAACTGCGTTCTGGCTTGAATGTCGATTTGACATTTTTAGGTGAGAAAGTAGACAATGCCTTACTCATACCAACTGTAGCAATTGTCACGGAAAAAGGCGAAACTGGCGTCTTAGTGCCGGATGCTAAAAACAAACCCCTATTTCGTCCGGTGACAATTGGAGCGCAAATTCAAGACCAAACCCAGATTATAGAAGGAGTGAAAGAGGGCGATCGCGTATTTATCAACCCGCCCCCAGACTATAAACGCGAACAGCAGGCGAAAGAACAAAAATGAACTTAGTAGAAAGCATACAAATGGCAGGTAAAACCCTGCTGTCTAATAAGTTACGCAGCGCCCTCACCATGTTAGGCATTGTCATCGGCAATGCTTCAGTAATTGCTATGGTTGGCATTGGTGAAGCTGGGCAAAAATATGTCAATCAGCAGTTAGAGTCCTTAGGACCAAATGTACTGTTTGTATTTCCCGGTAATCGGGAAACTCAACGTATCTCTCGCGACACGCCAAAAACCCTAGTACTGGCGGATGCAGAAGCAATCGCGACTCAGGTGCCAACGGTAGTGGGAGTTGCTCCGGAGTTGAACAGCAGACAGGTGGTAACTTACCTTAACCGCAATACCAATGTCAACATCATTGGTACAACTCCCAGTTTCTTGCAAGTACGAGACTTTAAAACCACAAAAGGGCGCTTTTTCACAGACATAGACGTCAAACGCAACAATCAAGTAGTTGTATTGGGTGCTGAGTTGGCAAAAAGATTTTTTGGTAGCACTAACCCTATAGGAACGCAACTGCGCATTAAAAATGGCAGCTTTCAAGTTATTGGCGTGCTGGAAGCTAAAGGCTCGAGTTTGGGTGCTGACTATGACGAAGCCGCATTAGTACCAATCACAACGTCAGCTAATCGACTTGTAGGAGAAAATTCTCCCTATGGCATCGCCCTGGATTATATCGTTGCTTCGGCACGCAACGCCAATAGCGTAGATGCGGCAGAGTTCCAAATTACCAATTTGCTGCGCTTACGGCACAAAATTAACCGCGAAGATGATTTTACTATCCGCACTCAAAAAGAAGCACTGCAAACTGTCGGTCAAATCACAAGTGCATTGACGATCGTGCTGGCGGCGATCGCGGCAATCTCCCTAATTGTAGGCGGCATTGGCATCATGAATATTATGCTCGTTTCGGTGGTGGAGCGCACACGTGAAATCGGCCTGCGCAAAGCCTTAGGCGCACGACGCATAGATATTTTGCTGCAATTCTGGTTGGAGGCGATTCTACTCAGTTTACTCGGCGG
>JANZYY010000012.1 GCA_026419705.1 Fischerella sp. | reverse complement strand
TAACAATGCAGATGATGGAGTTGGTGGTTCTGTTAGTATTAGTGCTGGTAATGCCGATACACCCGGTGTCTTAAATTTGGCTTCTGGGAGTAAACCAAGTAGAGAATCATCAACATTAGAATTGGCTCCTAACGCAATTGTTTTAAGAACAGGCTATAGTTCTAATATGTACCAACCTACTGGTCGTATTGAATTATCAACCGGAATGTCAGAAGGGCAATCTGGTCAAATACAGATATCTACAGGTTCTGGAAATTCGTCGGGGTCGATTAACATTAGTACATCGTATGCTAATGCTGCCGGAACAATTAATATTACAGTAGGTACATCAGAAGTTAGCACTTCTGGTGGCGAAATTAATATTACTGCTGGAGATACAGGAGAATCGGTAGAAGAGGGTTATGGGGGCCGAATAACAATCAGCGGCGGAAATGGTACTAATTCTGTTTCGTCATACGGTGGCTCCATTCAAATTTATCCAGGCCAAGGTTCGGCATTAGAAAAAGATGGCATAGTCGAATTTGGTTTCAGAAGCGGAAGCATTGAAATAACCCCAAGTTTATCAATTACAATAAATGGGTTTGCGGGAAATGGCGGTCAGGTTTTAACCAGTCAAGGAACTGGCAATGCAGTTGTTTGGAGCGGACCTTACATTTCGATCGCACAATTACAAGATATTTTAAATAATTCTTCTAATTTTAGTGACTTTAAAGCTGCTATATTAGCGCTATAATAATTGGTATTATAATATTTGAACTCATGCATGTTGTTGCTATATAATAACATGCATGAGTTCTGATTTTTTAGCCAATTATATACGCACATTATTACCGGCACGTAGAAGAACAAGCCCTAAAGGTTGGATTTCTTTTAATGCTGTTTGCTGCCACCATAATGGAGAAAGGCCAGACACACGCGGTCGGGGTGGTATTATATTTGGTCCCGGCGGCAAAGTCAACTACCATTGCTTTAATTGTGGTTTTGTAACAAGATATTGGCCCGGCGACAATTTAAGCATTAAAATGCGGAAATTGTTAAAGTGGTTTGGTGCTGATGATCTTGAAATTAATAGATTAAAATTAGAAGCACTGAGAGTAAAGTCTGAAGTATCTACTGATTTAGGACATAATCAACCGACAAACGATATTGTATTACAAAAATATGATTTACCTCCGGAAACAAAGTTTTTTAGTGAGATAAGAACTTACTTGGCGTTAATGCCCGATTCCGATTTGCCTAAAGAATTAGAGTCATTTAAAGGCATAGTTGAATATGCATACAATAGAAAAATTAATCTTGATAAATATGATCTAGCTTGGTCGACGAGCAAGGATCATTTAATGAATTACAGGTTGATTATTCCCTGCAGATATAAAAATGAAATTTATGGTTATATTGCTCGTGGTGTAAACAATAAAATTAAACCAAAATATTATGCGCAGCATGATGGAAATTTTGTGTTTAATTTAGACATGCAAAATAACAAGAGAAAATTTGTTGTGGTTACTGAAGGTGCATTTGATGCAATGAGCATCGATGCGGTTGCAGTAATGCATAATGAAATAAATGAAACGCAGTGTGAATTAATTGAATCTTTGGGCAAAGATATTGTAGTAGTTCCGGATTTTGATGTTGCAGGTAGTAATCTAATAGATGCTGCACTGGAATATGGATGGAGTGTTAGTTTTCCCGTATGGCGTGGAGAATGTAAAGATGTTAATGATGCAGTTGTTAAATATGGCAAACTGTTTGTACTTAAATCGATAATTGAAGGCCGCGAAGATAATCCGCTAAAAATTAAATTAAAATCTAAGGGACTTGAATGAAAGAGTATAAAGTTGAAGTGCAAAAATTTTTTCTTGAAGTTATGCTTCAAGATGCACAAAGTTTTGTAAGAGTACAAAACATTTACAATCCAATAAATTTTGATCGTAGCTTACAGGGTGCTGCTAAATTTATTGCAGAGCATGCCGATAAGTATAAAACTTTACCTACATACGAGCAAATTAAGGCCGTAACAGAAGTCGAATTAAAACCTATACCGGATATCAATGAACAACATATTGAGTGGTTTATGGATGAATTTGAAAAATTCACCAAGGACCGAGAACTTGAGCGTGCTATTTTAAAGAGCGCAGATTTACTGGCCAAAGGAGAAAGAGATCAAATTGAATCACTAATTAAATCGGCCACACAAATTAGTTTAACTAAAGATTTGGGTATTGAGTATTTTGAAGATCCTAGAAGTAGACTTGAACGAGTAAAGAATAATAAAGGACAAGTAAGTACAGGATGGCCTGCATTGGATTATAAACTTTTTGGTGGTTTTGGCCGCAAAGAATTAAACATTTTTGCTGGGGGTTCGGGTTCGGGTAAAAGTTTGTTCTTGCAAAATATTGCAGTTAATTGGGCCCTTATGGGACTTAATGGTGTTTATCTAAGTTTAGAACTCAGTGAGGATCTTTGTGCAAGACGTATAGACAGTATGGTTTCTGGAGTGCCCAGTGCTGAGGTTTTAAAGAATATTGACGATGTTGAATTAAAAGTTAAAATGGTAGGCAAAAAGGCAGGTAAATTACGTATTAAGGAAATGCCTGCGCAAAGTAACATCAATCAAATACGTGCTTATCTCAAAGAACTACAAATACAAACTGGTATAAAAATTGATTTCCTAATGGTGGACTATCTTGATTTGTTAATGCCCGTAAGTGCCAAGGTTAGTCCCAACGACTTGTTTGTCAAAGACAAATATGTCAGTGAAGAATTGCGTAATTTAGCTAAAGAATTAGATATACTTTTAGTAACTGCAAGTCAGCTAAATCGCAGCGCGGTAGAAGAAATTGAATTTGATCACAGTCACATTTCGGGAGGTATTAGTAAAATTAACACTGCTGATAATGTTTTTGGTATTTTTACCAGCCGTGCCATGCGTGAGCGCGGTCGCTATCAGTTGCAATTAATGAAAACACGTAGTTCAAGCGGTGTTGGCACTAAAGTTGATTTAGAATTTGATATGGCTACTCTGAGAATCACCAACCTAGATCAAGATCAGCAGTCGGCAGGCTCTACTAGCGAACAAGCTGCTAGCATATTAAATAACATCAAAGCTACTAGTACAGTGAAATCCAAAGATGAAGTGCAAGATATGCCTAAAATACAAGGGGATGTACAAGCCAGTAAACTTAAAAACTTGCTAGCAGGGCTTAAATCTCAAAAATAGTAAGTCGTTTTTGATTTATAATCTATAAATAAAATATATTGGAGAAATGCATTTTGAGACCAAGTACTAAAAGTATTTTAGATGCGCTAGATAGTATGGCTGTAAGCCGCGATCGCGAGCATATTTTAGAAAGTCGTGCAACACATATAATTCAAGGTGCTATTAATCTAATTAATTATATTAAAGAAAATTACGACGAGGAAACTGCGGCCGAGTTAGAAAGACGGTTACTTAATAGTATTAAAGGACAAGATCCGGAAAAATTTTCTCGTGGTATAAAAAGATTAAAAACATGAGAGCTAAAGAATTTATTATTGAAGCAGGATGGTTGGATAGAATTAATCCATTTAGCGCAACAAACAGTGCTATTAGACAGATTCGTTCGTTGACCAAAGCCAATAATGCTCGTTATGAACAACGTGCAGATAAAATACTTAAAAAGTGGACCGAATGGGTTGAAAAGAACGCTCCAGCAAGAATCGGCGATGCTGAAGTACCGGAATTATTAAGGAATTTTTTAGAGCAAGTTTTCAATGCCAAATTAGTAGATTTAGGTGTACCCATCCCATCGTCTCTGCCGTTGACTGATGTCGAAACAGTAAGAAATATCATTAAAGATGCAGATATCAAAAATTGGCAAAGACTTATTGCACCTGAACTAAAATTGGACAAAAATTACGATCAAGTAAAAAATAACAGTAGTACAGTTAATAATAGTAAAGGACAATTTTCACCTGGCGTTGTGCTTGTGGCTAATGAACCAGAATTTATAATTTTTAGTTATAAAGGTAAAGAATACGGTTTAGACACAACAAAATATACCAATTGGAAAGAATTAGATAGCAACAAAGTTGTTCCTTCCGATTCGATGCTCGAGAAGTTTCTAAATAAGCAAGCAGAAATTTTAGCACCTTTGAGAATAAATTATGATTCAAATAAATGAGGGCGGTAACGTATTTAAAAATGCTGACGGCACACCAGCCACACAGCGTATTAACCGTGCCGACGTTGACCCTACAATTATGTGGCTTGAGTCAGTAACTAATTTAGATTTGCTTGGTAATAAACTTGGTACTACTGGTATCAAAGATAGTAGCGGAGATTTAGACATTGCAGTTGATCCTTCCGTTATTAGTAAAGATCAACTAGTACAGATATTATCACAATGGGTAATAGCCAGCGGAGAAGACCCAAAAGAATGGATTCGTAAAAGCGGCGACAGCGTGCACTTTAAGACTCCTATACGGGGTCGCACTAAACTGGGATTTGTACAAACAGATTTTATGTTTGGCGAACCGCAGTGGATGAAGTTCGCCATGCACGGAGGCAGTACAGAAAGCAATTATAAAGGCGTTGATAGGCAAATACTATTGGCCAGTATTGCTAAAGCCAACGGGTTGAAGTGGAGTTACAAGGCGGGACTTACCAGCAGAACCACCGGGGATTTGATCAGCAAAGACCCCGATAGAATTGCTGAAATCTTATTAGGTCCAGGTAGCACAGCAAAAGATACTCACACCGTTGAAGGTATATTGGCAAAAATCAAACATTTACCTAACTATAATGAACTCGTAGCAGATGCTAAAGAACAGTTAGCAGCAGCGGGGCGTCCTTTGCCTGAAAGCATACAAGAAGGTACAGCAGTTTGGTTTAAAAAAATGCAAAGTATTTTAGTAAAATGAAAATTAAAGAAATAATACTTGAATCTTTTTTAACTGAAGGAGCACGAATAGAGCATCCCGAAGACCTAATTTTTACTGACGGCAGTGCTGGCGCCAGACATGCATTAGAAAGTATTGCAGATTTAGCACATAGCACAGATAGCCTCAGTATCAAATGGGATGGAAGCCCTGCATTGATATTTGGACGCGACGAACAAGGTCGTTTTATTATGACTGACAAAAGTGGCTGGGGCGCAAAGACCTACAACGGTAAGCCAACCAGCAGCGATGAATTAGCTGCTATGATGATGGCTCGCGGGGGCGACCCCAAAATGCGCAAAGAGTTTGCAGCAAAATTAAAGCAAATTTGGCCTTTGTTTGCTGCCAGCGTGCCGCGAAATTTTAGAGGATATTTTTGGGGCGATTTATTATGGTTTAATACTCCTCCTGTCAAAAATGGAGCATTTGTTTTTACACCAAACACTGTAACCTATGAAGTTGATGTTGACAGCGATTTAGGGAAAAGAATTGCAAAAAGTCGTGCTGGTATGGTTGTACATCAATTTTTTCCAGACCAAGCAAGTTCTCCACAACCTGTAGACAGTATTGCACCGCTAGCGCAAGACCAAGGTGTTTTATTTTTAACCCCTGAACTAACGCAAAAGCCAAAATTAGATATTGATACAACAAAAATAGAACAAGCAAAACACTATTTAGAAAGTAACGCTGCGTTTATAGATCAATTTTTAAATGACGCTAAGTTGCGAGAACTTAAAATAACTGATTTACCCTTGCTCTTAAAGAAATTTATTAATCAACGTGTGAGAGAAAGAAATTTACAAAAACTAGAGCAGGGATTTTTACAATGGGTAGATACAGCAGCTTCGTCTAAGGCTGAACGAATAAAGTCTTGGGTTAAACAAAACGAATCGGGATTCTATGCTACTTTAATTATGTTTACTGCTATTACGCATTTAAAGGAATTAATAGTTCAACAATTAGATCAACAGCAAGGTCCAGTCCGTGCGCATATTGGAGGTCGTCCCGGCGGCGAAGGTTATGTAGCTAAAACTAAACAAGGACTAGTTAAATTTGTCGATAGATTAGGGTTTAGTGCTGCTAACTTTGAAAAATCTAGGTAAAAGTATAAATACTTACATGCGCATAGCGCAGTAATTATTAGGAGAAAATAAAATGGCAGTCGTACAACGTTTTAATGGTGACGTACAACCTGGTCAGTTTTTTGGCCGTGAAGTTAAGTTTTTTGTTGTTACAGGCGACATCAGTGCCGCTGCACCCGATGCAGCTGGTTTAACATTGTTTAACAATCTATCACGTTTTGGTACAGTAGAAATGATCGGTCAACAAGATGCTCCAGGCGCGGGTACATTCCGCGTCATGATGTCAGGTTGCGCTTTAGATGCAGCAGGTCTAGCAGCAGCAACTGGTTTAACAATCACAGCATTTACATTCTAATCAATAATTTGTTTAGATAGAAAAGGCGGATTAAGTCCGCCTTTCTTATTTTCTATAAATATTTTTATGAATTTCGACGATCTCTATTATTATCAAGTTTTTACTTTAGTTGATATTACAGAAACAAAAGTTTATCACACAACAAATTCACAGGATAAAGATATAAAACGTAATCAACAAAGAAATTGGGACACTGTTGTACAAATTTTAGGACTTCGCTGCCAAGTTTTTGATTTAACTACTCCCACAGCGGAATTATCGGATATAAAAAACTTATTTTTTGGGAGCGATTTTTCTGGAATACAAAAAGTATGGTCTTTTACTTTTGGTGTCGACAGACCGGATATTTTTAGATCTAATAATTATAATCCCACCGGAGCGCTATTTTTAGATTTTGATAATGTGCCTATAATTACAGGTTTAACTGAAACTGTTAATTTTAAAATACCGGTTTTTCGTTGTCATAGCACACAAAAGAATATAACTTTTAGTAGTCTAAAAAACGGTAAATAATTTTATGAGAATGATAGAAATTTTAAACGGATTAAAAATTCCTATATCTAACGAGGAATTTGAATTTTTGAAAAAATTTTCTAAAATCTTAGAAATATCCAAATCATTACTATCAGAACGAGAGCAATATATAGCGAACCAATTAGTTATTAAAGACATTTTGCAAAGGCAAAACATCGATGGAAAGATTATCTACAAAAAAATCACCTCTAAATAGAAATTTAATAGCGGAAGAATTATCAAACGCTGTTGATTTAGCGCTGCAATATGTTGATAGATGGGCAGAATCTGAACTCATACATATAACAGTTCATAAAAAGACTCCGGTATTACTACCGATTAAAAAAGGATTCTTTACTGGATATTACTATATTAAATACGAAAATGATTTTTGGTCCGTATATTCCTTAGGAAAAGAGCTAATACGTGCGTTTACATCAAAACACTCAGCAATTGCTTGGTGTTTTACAATGCAGTTGAATAATATAAAATTAGCAGACGAAATTCTAAATTGCGACGAAAGGCTAGGCAGAATTTTAATAGAAATACAGCACTATCAAAATAGTATTGAAAAATGCAATGATAGTATTAAACAAGAAATATTAGAGATGCGTAAAAAAAATTCAGTGGAACAAGCAAAATCTATTAAAAGTAGATTGATAAAAAATATCAATCGTGCTAAATATTTAAAAATCCCGCAGTGGAAAAATTAATTTTGGAATATAAAAATGCATTTAAAAGATTTACCATTTAAACCAACATCAAAAAAGATTAATAAAATTACCGAAAGTCGATTCGGTTTTACTATTGATTACAATAAACTTACTTTGAGTAAGGCTCGTAGGTTAAGTAGTCTAATTGAAGAAAATCTTAACAAAATACGTAAAAGCGCATCATTTCAGACGGCACATCAAAATCCACGTTATATGGAGATGTTAATGGTGCGCGAGGGACTTAATAGATGGTTAAATGAGCGCAGTCAGTTAAATGAGGACGAAGTTGGGCAGGCCGAAGTTATACTTGCTGCTAAAAATTTAGTTGATAGCATGCAAGATATGATTGAAAAAGTAGGCAAAATGCAAAACGAGCAACTTCCAGGTTTACTAGATGCTGCTAGGGATCAAATTGGTAGCCAACAAGCAGATACTTATAAAGGAACAGTGTCGCCCGTATTGCAGTCTCTCTTAGATACACTACAGCAAGCTAGAGAAACATTAGATAATGCAGCTAGAGCATTGGCGGGCGAATCTGTGCCTCAACCAATGGCTTTAAATTCGCCCGCCCCAGAGGATCCTGTTCCCGGACCCGAAAGTGATTTGGACAGCAGCGACTCTTTTAGTGCTTTAGATGCTGCTGCTGGTGGTACAGAAACCTTAGGTAGGGGCGCACGTTAATGCGTTTACACGATTTAATTAGAGAGGACACAGGTAATTATTCTGCTTTAATGACTGTCCTCTCTTATCTTAGATCCCGTGCCGAAAAAATAGGTCAGGGTCAAAAAATAAAAACTTTGACATTAATTAATATGGTAAAAAATGCTGGTGATAGTGCATTTAATTATGGTAGTTTAGTAAATGCAAATAAAAAAAATCCAGCAATTAAAAATTTAATCAAAAGTTTTAACCAAGACGAAGTTATACTTACTGGCAATAGCGATTCTAGTGTTGATTTAGAAAAAATAAATGCACCCACAGATACTGTAGGCAAAATGGCAAAACAAGCTTTGAGCAAGAGGATGTAGAACTATGTCAGTTAAGTTGGTATATATACATGGCGCCAACGCAACATCAGAAAGTTTTACATATATTAGAGATAAAGTTCAAGGATTTGAAGAAGTTATTATTGATTATTCTTGCTTTGATTCATTCAAAAATAATCTATCTAAAATGATAGATGTGCTAAAAAAGCACACTGGGTCTTTCTTTTTTATTGCACACAGTCTTGGAGGCATTTACAGTTTGCATTTAGCAGAAAAATTCAGTGATCAAGTATCGGGTGCAGTAACCTTAAGCACTCCTTACAAAGGAAATATTGCAGCGGATGTTGTTAGTAAAATTATGCCGCATGTAGCTTACCTTAAAGATGTTGGTACAAGAAGTGAACCAATAATTGAAGCAGCTAATATTCCAGTTCGCTGGGATTGGACAAATGTGGTTACTACTCGAGGAAACTGTTTATGGTTAAGACAGCCAAATGATGGAGTAGTAACCATTGAAAGTCAACGCAGACCAGATATTAAACAAATTGATCTCCCACTTAACCACTACGAAGTTGTAGTGAGTCGTAATACGGTTAATATAATACTTGAAAATCTCAAAAAAATCAGTTAAATACATATGTAAAATTCTTAAAGGAGAATTCATATGTTAGAAGTTTTATTTTGGTTGTTAGTGGGAGCATTTGTTGGTTGGAGTTTTCCGCAGCCACAGTGGGCCAAAACCCTGCAAGAAAAAGTAATCGAGTTTTTTAAAAAATAATCATGGCTGCTAACGGAATTTCAACCTTGCCTACCAAACAGGCAAAGCAAGAAGCCAAATTGGCATTGGCACAGACTAAGCGCCAAACGCCGGGTCCGGGGTATCGAAATTTAAATGTGTTAGATATTAATCTTTTACCTACGAAATTTTCCGGAAATAGTCTAGTAGATAACCCTGGACCATTGGTTCCCGGCCGTCCGTGGACTGATTAAGGAAAAATATGTCATATTCAAAGAAAGTTATTGATCATTATGAAAATCCTAGAAACGTAGGCAGTTTTGATAAAGATGATCCAACTGTTGGGACCGGACTTGTCGGTGCACCTGCCTGTGGAGACGTTTTGAAATTACAGATCAAAATTGATCCCGATACTGATACTATTGTTGATGCAAAATGGAAAACATATGGGTGTTTAACCAGTAACATGCCAATAAATACACCCACTAAGCGTAAAAAAATCAGCGAGCTAAAAATAGGAGACGAGGTATTGGCATGGGATGGGAATACAATCCATCCGCAAAAAATTAAAGATATAATCAAACATTCTGTTGAGATCAACGATTTACTAAAAGTCACATTTCAAAAAGAAACAAGTAGGAAGAATATCAAACCTGGTATTTTCTCTATTATATGCACTAAAGAGCATATATTTTGGAATTCAAATAATTCTCCAGCAGAAGCTCAGAATTTAGTTCCGGGTCAGGAGTTGTACGAAATAACTGATAATGTGATAAAAATTATTAGTATATCACCTATCACTCATCATAATGAATTAAGGGGCTGCGAACGTGATGGTAAAAAAGTTGTAGTATATGATTTAAAATTAGAAGAAGGTGCTCACGTATTTTTCTCTAATAGAGTAGGATCTCACAATTGTGGTAGTGCCATCGCTAGTAGTAGTTTAGTATCCGAAATGATTAAAGGGTTAACGATTTCGGAAGCATTAGAAATCAAAAATACAGATATTGCCAATGAATTGGCGCTGCCGCCGGTAAAAATTCATTGCTCTATATTAGCAGAGGATAGTTTAAAGGCTGCTATTGCTGATTACAAAAACAAACAAAATAAGTAATTGGCTCCTAGTATGTAGTATAAAGACAAATTTAGAAAAGTGATTTAGAAAAATTCACAAAGGCATCGATATGATATCAATAACTGAACTTGCAGCCACTAAAGTTAAACAACAGATAGCAAAAAGAGGTCGTGGGTTAGGCATAAAAGTTGGTGTAAAAACTACTGGTTGCTCGGGATTGGCTTATGTGTTAGAATATGTAGATGTTGAACAAGGTCGGCAGCACTGCATAGAGCATCACGATGTAAATGGCGTTCGAATTTACATGGACCCAAAACATAGACCATATCTTTATGGTATGACCATTGATTGGGTTAAAGAAGGATTAAATGAAGGGTTTAGTTTTATAAATCCAAATGAGCGTGACCGGTGCGGTTGCGGAAGCAGTTTCAGAGTTTAAAATCCACTGGATAAAAATATTTTGATAAAACTATAGGAAGGTTTAAAATTAAAGAATGATTATCAAAAAATTCAATTATCAAGAGTTATCAAGGAATGAGTTTGGTGGGAAGAGACATTATGTGTTGCCTGACGGATCTAAAGTGCCGTCAGTAACAACAATTTTAGACCAAACTCAATCTGAAGAAAAAAAGCGCATATTACAAGAATGGAAACGGGCTGTTGGACAAGATCGTGCTAAAACAATCACGACAGAAGCAGCAGCACGCGGTACACGAATGCACAAATATCTGGAGTTATACATTAAAGAAGGGAAATTTCCTGACCCTGGTACAAATCCTTTTGCTCAACAAAGTAACCAAATGGCTAAAATTATTTGTGAAAAAGGATTAAAAAATGTAGATGAATTTTGGGGTAACGAAGTTAGTTTATATTATCCCGAAATATATGCAGGAACAACAGATTGTGTAGGAATTTGGAAGAATAAACCCGCTATAATAGACTTTAAGCAAACAAATAAACCCAAAACAGAAAAACAAATTGAAGATTATTTTGCACAATTGTGCGCTTACGCGGATGCACATAATAAAGTTTACGGATCTAATATCAAAACAGGGGTTATTTTGATGTGCAGCCAAGATTTTCAATATCAAGAATGGGTAATCGAAGGTGATGATTTTGATTATTGGTCTGATCGCTGGTGGCAAAGAACAGAACAATATTATCGATTAATGATTTCTGATAAATAATATATCAGAACGGATTAAAAATATAATGGCCATAGTTCAAATTAGTTCTATTCAGCACCGCCGCGGATTGCAGCAAGATTTACCTCAGTTAGCCAGCGGCGAATTAGGTTGGGCATTAGATAGTAGACGATTATATATAGGCAATGGTACGCCTGAAGAAGGTGCACCTGTAGTTGGTAATACTGAAATTTTAACTGAATTTTCGGATATACTTGCAACCCTGGACACCTATACATATAAAGGGGAAGATTCGGGATATATAGTACAAACCGGTCCAAGCCCGCTAGCTCCGGTAGTTAGAGGAGTGCAAGAAAAATTAGACGAATTCGTTACTTCTAGAGATTTTGGTGCTAAAGGTTCCGGTGTTGTTGATGATTCTGATGCACTTAATCGTGCATTAAGCCAACTCTATCTGTATTCTGCTGCAACAGAACCTAAGGTTCGTAGAACTTTAATTATACCAGCTGGGACTTATAGATTAAGTGCAAATTCATTACGACTACTTCCGAATGTTAAAATTAAAGGCGCTGGTAAAGACAGAACAATAATTACACAATTTAATGCAGCACTACCTACAGTGCATATAGCAGACAGTTTAGGACAAATTGGCACAAGTCCATTAAATGGAATAGGTACTAATGATGCTTTAATGCCCGGAAATGTAGAAGTTGAAGGCATTACTTTTGTACATGCAACAGCAGGAAATATTGTTGATATAGAAAGTGCTACAAATCTTTTATTTGTAGATTGTGAATTTAAAGGGTCACAATCTAATCCTATAGTTTCTACTGCTGATGCAGAAGCTTTAAAAATACAAAGCAATTTGGCAGAAGTAAAAAATTTAAGATTTGTTCGTTGTAACTTTTCTAAAATAAAATATGTTACTAACACCAGTGCTAACGTTAGTTTTGTAGAGTTTTTAGACTGCAAATTCGATCAACATTTTAGAATGTTAAATTTAGGAACACAAAATGTACCCAATAAACCTAAATTTATTAAAGTTGTAAATAGTCAAATTAAAGATATTGCTAGTTGTGCAATTTATGCGGCTGATAATGTAAGAAGTGTATTCAGTTCCTATAACTATTATAACAATGTAGGCAACAACTACACACCTAATGCAGTAGACCCTGTAATAGCTTATAGAGAGCATAATTGTTATAGCATTGGAGATAGTTTTAGTAGATCAGAAAGTGAAGATGTAACAGTCCCAATTGTTAGTTTTGGTGCTGCTAGAGTTTCTATGCTAAGTGACGTTAAAGGACTGACGCTAGGAACATATATTACAGGTCATGGCTTTGTTAAATCTCTTACGCCTGGCGCGATTTTTGAGTCTTCTAATATTTCTTTGTCGCCAAACATAGATAATGCATGCATCAATTATACAATAATTCGTGGAGATTGGAAGCGAACAGGAAAAATAAGATTTGTTAAAAATTCTTCATTATATTACGACGATGATTATGTTGAAGACGTCGATCTCGGAGTTGATATATCGATTGTTTTAGATGGCAATACACCAACTTTATATTATTCATCAACTCCCGGTCCTACTCCCGTTATACTTTTAAATATCGAGCATTTCAAGACATATGAAAACGTAATACCTATAAATTTCATTTATTTAGATGATGATCTAATTTATTTAAATAATGATCCGTTAAGCGTATAAAGGAAAAAAAATGACAATAAAAATTGGTGATCCCCCGATTCCTGCTACACCCGGACAGTTACAATCTATAAGGCAAGATTTGAATCTATGGACTGTAACAGAAATTACTAGCCATGTTTCTTCTGCCGTTGCTCCTAAAGCTGATATTGCATCTCTAGCCAATGTAGCATTTACTGGTAATTATTCTAGTTTGAATAATGTACCCGTGTTCGCTGATGTAGCATTTACTGGACAACTTAGTTCATTAGAGGAAATTGATTTAACAACACCCCCTGAAGAAGGACAAGTTTTAACATTTGATGGTTTAAACTGGATTGCTTCAGACCCCCCGAGCGGAACTATTAATTTTGATTCAGCCGCTCCGGGTTCTGTTTTAGTTGTGGGTGGTCCAAATGAAATAGCAACTACAAACATGTTATATCTAACAGATACTACAGAATGGCCTTCCATAAATTTTCTTT
Organism: Fischerella sp.; assembly: GCA_026419705.1. Lineage (GTDB taxonomy): Bacteria > Cyanobacteriota > Cyanobacteriia > Cyanobacteriales > Nostocaceae > PCC9605. The sequence continues at coordinate 10,756 of JANZYY010000012.1, read as the reverse complement.
CATTAGGTAACGAACAGTACAATAGTACATTAATTAAAGCATATGATACATTAAATCAAGGCGGTTCATTAAGTATATATGCAGGAGTTGCTCTAAATGAAACAGGCGAAAACGGTCCTGCCCTAGGCGGCTTCCTTGATTTAAGGGGTGGTCGTGGATACGATGGGGGCGGTAGTATATATTTTGCACCCGGTACAGCATACGATGGTAGATGTGGAGATGTCATTATTGATTTAAGTCGAAGCGTAGTTAACGAAAACGCCGTAGATTTATTAGATAAGGCCGGAAAATTTATAATAGAAACCGGTGAAAATGATGAAACCCGACGAATAATTATAGCAGAAGGTAAAATTGGATTTGACCCGCCACCAAATTTCCAATCTTCAACGTGGGGGACGTTCAGTGATACAATAATTTGCGGTCCTGACCTAATTGTAGGTTGGCGAAATCCAAATAAATATGATTTTTTTACAATATCGTCGCCAAGTCAAGTAATAATGACTTCATTAGAAGAATCTTGGGGGACGGCCTATTACATATTAACAACAAATAGTGTAACTATACCCTCTGATTTGGTAATTCAACAACACGGTTATGGTCCGGGCATAGGAACATCTGTAGTGTTTTTTAATGATAGTGGTAGCACAGCAACATTATTGCCAGGTGTAAACGTTGTTATTAAGGGTAGATCTAGTACATTCAGCGACGGCGAAACTATAATTGCTACTAGGGTTGATTATAACACCTGGCATTTGCGATAAATCAAATATGTGGAATTTAAAATCCGCCGAGCGTTTAAATGCTTGGCGCGAATTTCGAAACGAAATAAATCAGTTACCTCTAGAAGATGCGTTGCAAAAAACAACGCATCTTTGGAGTTATGCTCCATATGTTAATTATTATCTAAGCCCCGATAAAAATCCAGAATGGCCAGACCCTTGGACAATTTTATATGAAAATTATTACTGTGATATTGCAAAAGCATTGGGGATGTTGTATACTTTACAATTTAGTATTCACGGGAAAAATTTAGACCAGGAAATAAGAATATATTACCATCAAGAAGAAAAAGTTTATTATAATTTAGTTTGGATAAATCAAGGAAAATATGTGTTGAATATGATATTTGATACGGTTGTAAATAAACAGCAACTCGATAAAAACATGATTCTCAAATATGCATATACCAGCACAGATCTTAATCTAGACCGATATTAATAAGAGGGTGTCAATGACAACTATTCACGTTATTAAGCGTAGTGGGACTCGTGTTCCACTAAATTTAGAAAAATGGCAAGCACAAGTTGAAAAAGTGTGTAAAGGCATAGCAGATGTAAGCCAATCGATGATCGAAATCAAAGCACAGCCGCATTTTTATGATGGAATCTCAACAAGAGAAATCGATGAAATCACTTTGCGTGCAATGGTTGATTTGATCGATATTGAAACCAACCCCGATGTTGGACACATAAATTATCAATTTGTTGCCGGCAAACAAAGGTTGAGTATGCTGCGCAAGGATGTTTATGGTGACTATCAACCGTGGCGCCTTTACGATATTGTTAAACGTAATGTATCGGTTGGACTTTATACCAAAGAATTACTAGAGTGGTATACCGAAGAGGAATGGGATCGAATGGAAACTTTTATCGACCATTCCAAAGATGAACAATATAGTTATGCGGCCATTGAGCAACTTATAGAAAAATATCTTGTTAAAAACCGCAGCACCAAACAGATTTATGAGACTCCTCAGGTTCGTTATATAGTGGCAGCTGCAACGGTTTTCCATAAAGAAGAACCGCAAAGCGCCCGTATGAAATATATTAAGGAATACTATAATGCTGCCAGCGATGGACTATTTACATTGGCAACACCGGTATTGGCGGGATTAGGAACGCCTACAAAACAATTTAGCAGTTGTGTGCTTATTAGAAGTGACGACGACCTCGACAGTATTTTTGCCAGCGGAGAAATGATGGCCAAATATGCCAGCAAGCGAGCAGGAATCGGTTTAGAAATAGGTAGATTGCGCCCATTGGGTAGTCCTATTCGCGGCGGCGAAATTATGCATACGGGTTTGATCCCGTTTTTAAAAAAGTGGTTTAGTGATCTTCGTAGTTGTAGCCAAGGCGGTATAAGAAATGCCAGCGCTACGGTATTTTATCCGATTTGGCATTATCAGTTTGATGATCTTATTGTTCTGAAGAACAACCAAGGTACAGAAGAAACTCGTGTACGGCACATGGATTACGGTGTGGTCCTAAGCGCTTTTTTCTGGCGACGTTTTAAGAATAAAGAAAACATTACTTTCTTTGACCCAAACGAAGTGCCTGATCTCTATGAAGCATTCTACAGTAATACATCATTGTTTGAAGAACTATATGTAAAGTATGAAAAACAAAAAGGTCTTCGTAAAAAGACCATGAGCGCTGAGGAAGTATTTAAAGGTGGTATTCTCAAGGAAAGAACCGATACAGGTCGCATCTACTTGGTGTTCATTGACAATGTAATGAATCAAGGACCGTTTGATCCGGAGTATCATACGATTTATCAAAGTAATCTTTGCTGCGAAATTCTTTTACCTACACGTCCTTTTAAGAGATTAGATGACGAGGATGGTAGAATTGCTCTCTGCACATTAGGATCAATCAATTGGGGAGCATTTAGAAATCCCGAAGACATGCGTAGAGCCTGCAGAATATTACATCGTAGTCTTAATAACATTTTAGACTATCAAGACTTTCTCAGTATTCAAAGTCGTTTAAGCAATGAAGAAATTCGACCCTTGGGAATAGGTGTTACCAATCTAGCATATTGGCATGCAAAGCGTAATTTAAAATACGGCGAAAAAGAAGCCTTGCAAGAAGTAAAGTCTTGGATGGAGCATCAGGCTTTTTATCTCACAGAAGCCGCAGTCGAATTAGCTCGAGAAAGGGGCAAGTGCAAAGATAGTGATAAAACATGGTATGGTCGTGGCGTCTTTCCGTGGGAACGTCGTGCACCCGGAGTTAATGAGTTAGTTAATTTTGAACCCGAACTCGATTGGGAATCTCTTAGAGAACAAATGCGTCAGCATGGTGTTCGTAATGCCACATTAACTGCCATTGCTCCTGTGGAATCAAGCAGTGTTGTCATTGGTTCTACAAACGGCATAGAACTTCCCATGAGTCTTATTTCTACTAAAGAAAGTAAAGCAGGGTCGTTTACTCAAGTAGTTCCTGAGTATCATAAATTAAAAAACAAATACCAACTAATGTGGGATCAAACAGATTGTATAGGATATATTAAAACTGCGGCAGTACTGGCAGCGTATGTAGATCAAAGTATCAGCACAAATACTTTTTATAATCCTGCGCATTTTCCAGATAGAAAAGTTCCTACAACTCTTATTGCAAAGAATTTGATGCAAGCACATTATTGGGGAATAAAAAGTTTTTACTACAGCCTCGTAAATAAGCAAGGAGCAAAAGTTCAGGATTCTCTAGAGGTTAGACCATTAGAAAAGATAGATTTTGATGACGAATCCGGATGCGAATCGTGTAAATTGTAGAATAAATAATAGTATTATTATTGTCTAATAGATAAACAATACTATGAACTATAAAAAACATTATGATATGTTAATCGAACGGAGTCGAAGCAGAATGCTTGATGGATATGTCGAAAGACATCATATTATTCCAAAATGTTTAGGCGGTTCTGACGAGCCGGATAATATTGCAATTCTAACGCCTGAGGAACATTTTTTAGCCCATCAACTTTTAGTTAAAATGTATCCAAATAGCCCGCCTTTAGTAAATGCGGCTGTTATAATGACGACCCATCATACTAATGTTCGTGCTAATAATAAATTATTTGGGTGGCTAAGAAGACGAGCATCTGATGCAAGGAAACAATGGCTCGACGAAAACGGACATCCAAGAGGATTCCTAGGAAAAAAACATCATCCAGACGACATAGAAAAAATAACTAAAGGAATAAAACAAACAGCAACCGAAAAAAGAATAGAAGTGTATGCTTATAATTTAGACGGAACTTTTTATAAAAAGTATAATTCGATTGTTGAATGTGCCGCTGATTTAAAAACAAATGCTTCTAATGTAAAATATACAGCAGAAGGAAATTTTGGACATTGTAAGAAAAAACAACTAAGGTATGAGTTTTTTGAAAGTTTGCCTCCCTACAAAAAACCTAACCCCTTAAAGGGAAAGAAAAAATCAGAAGAACATATTAAAAATATGAAAATTTCTTTTAAAAATCGTCCAAAAAGAACACCTGAGCAAAATGCCGCACATAGTCTAAAAATGAAAGAATATCACGCAAGGAACAAAAATAAATGAGCAAACAACAATACAATTTAAAAACTAAAACAGATTATTTAACAAGAAAAATGTTTTTGGACCCTGCAGGTCCAGTTACTATTCAGCGTTTCGAAGAATTTAAATATCCTAAAATCAGCGACTACGAAGTTACCGGGCGAGGATTTTTTTGGGTCCCAGAAGAAATTAGTTTAACTAAAGATGCTGCGGATTTTAAAGATGCCAGCGAAACTGTGAGACATATTTTTACCAGCAACTTACTGCGCCAAACTGCATTAGATAGTTTGCAGGGTCGCGGACCAAGTCAAATTTTTACTCCGGTTATAAGTTTGCCAGAATTAGAAGCTTTGGTTTATTGCTGGACGTTCTTTGAAACAAATATTCATAGTCGCAGTTACAGCCATATCATTCGCAACATCTATAATGTGCCAAAAGAAATTTTTAATACTATACACGATACTAAGGGCATAATAGATATGGCTGCAAACATTGGCAAATATTATGATAATTTGCATTTGCTAAATTGCCGCAAAGAGCTAGGTTTAGAAGTTGAAGAAAAAGAACACATTAAAGCCATATGGTTGGCACTAAATGCCAGCTATGCACTTGAAGCGTTTAGATTTATGGTTAGTTTTGCTACCAGTCTAGCCATGGTAGAGAATAAAATCTTTATTGGTAATGGTAATATTATTAGCCTTATTCTACAGGACGAGCTATTGCACAAAGGTTGGACTGCATATATTATTAATCAAGTTGTTAAAGATGATCCTAGATTCTTACAGGCCAAGCAAGAATGCGAAGCAGAAGTTTATGCAATGTATGAAGATGTTATTAGAGAGGAAAAAGATTGGGCAGATTATTTGTTTAGCAAAGGTCCTGTTATTGGTTTAAATGCTAATATTCTTAAAGACTTTGTAGATTACACTGCCGTTGGAGCTTTAAAGGACATTGGTATTAAATATCAAAAAACCGCACCAAAAACCAGTCCAATTCCTTGGTTTAACAAGCATATGGATACTAGCAAAAAACAAACTGCATTGCAAGAATCAGAATCGACATCATATGTAATTGGCGTCATGACTGATAGCATCAATTACGAAGAATTACCAAATTTATAAAAGAGGAAAAAATGTATACTGTCTATTCAAAAGATAATTGCGTATTTTGCGAACGAGCAAAAAATTTACTTAAAATTAATCAACAAGAATTTGTAGAGATAAAATTGGGACGAGATATGCCTATCGACGAATTTAAAACAAAATATCCCAATCAAAGAACAGTGCCTCTTATTCTTAAAGATGGTCAAGAGATTGGTGGATATACAGATTTAGAAGAATATTTACGGGTTGAAGCTCCAGTTATGATGCAATCAAGGAACTAATTATGCTAATACAAAAATCAAATTTTGATGTAGGTGACATTGTTGGATTTAAAATTAGCAACGGCGACGAAGTTGTTGCTGAAGTTGTCGAGATAACACCAATGGAATATAAAATTAAAAAACCAACAACAGTTGTTGCTAGTCCACAGGGTCTTGGTCTCATGCAAAGCCTTTTTAGCGTAGATCCAAATACCATTGTACCGCTAAGTAAAAATCATGTCATAATGGCTGCACCAGTACATGAAAAAATGCGGGATCATTACGTGCAGACCACTACAGGAATTGCATTACCTAGTAGGCAGTAAATATGATCACCATCCCAGAAGACCTAAATAATGCTGTAAATTCTATTCGTGGTTTTACAGACCAAATAGTAACTGTTGCGGGTGAATCTTTTAATATATTTGGCACTATGAAAGGTCTTCTTGGTGAGGAAGAAATTGAAAATATTAAAACTGCTGAAAAAAATATTTATACTCTAGCCGAGTTGATAGGGTCAATATCAAAGACATCTAAAGAATCTTTATTATCAATTAATAATTTAATATCTAAGGCCAATTCTAAAATTAATCAATTCGGTCCTTCTAAGGTAAATTCTATTAATTTATTACTAGAAAACATTGCCACAACGTTTATTTCAATAGTAGACCCAATAAATGATGCATTAAACAGCACTAGATCCGAGGTTAATTCCTTAGTACCTAAATTATCAGATTTAGTAAGAAGTCTTAATGTTGCTAGCAGTGCCGATATTGCATTAATTGCAAAAACTTTAGGAGATAATGCCAGTGACGTGTTAAATGAAGCCAAAAAATATTCCGAAACAGGTAATATGTTGAATAGCAAAGCTGGAAATAGTGCTATATTAACTATTAATGCAGTATCGAGCAGTGTTAAAACTTCCTTTGCTAATTTAGCACTTGTGGATCTAAGTTTTAGAACCAACTTAAATACACAGATAAACCAATTAAGAAATTTAATTTTATGAGTCGTGCAATTGCAAGAGTTGGAGATTTAACTGACGGAATATGTCGACAACATAGTAGTCCTCGACGTGTTACGGGCCGAATAATAACCGGTTCTCCCACAGTAATGATTAATAATCGCCCAGTGGCCAGATTAGGCGATAAAGTATTAACCGATTGCGGTCACCAATCTCTCATAATAACCGCTAGCGCCGGTTCAGAATCTGACGGTCACGGCGGCATAGCCAGGGTCGGAGATCAAATCGGAGATGGTCCATATACTGCAATAATAATTACCGGTTCCCCCGATAGTTTCTCGAATTAAAAACGGTAACTTAAAGTCTTGATTTTGAACAAGACTTATGTTATACTATTTCTTATTATATTTGGTAGTAAATATCTATTCCAGTTTAAGAAAGGAGAAATAATGCAGTATTACAATAAAATGACTGCAGGGCAGCAATTTTTTATTATTTTAGTTTGCCTTGTGGCTGCACTATCAACTAGTTTTAATATTAAACTCTGGAATGAGCTCAGAGGAGTAGCTAACATCGCATCCGATTCTGTGTCACAAGTCGTTGATACGGTAGTGGAATATGAAAAAAGGGCTGTTACAGCAATTAGTCCAACCAAAGTAGTTAAAGCAGTTAAAGCAGCGAGCCCTCAAGAAATACAATGCTTGGCCGAAAATATCTATTATGAAGCACGAGGTGAAAGTCTGTTGGGCAAAATTGCAGTAGCACAAGTTACTATTAATCGAGCATATAATCATCGTTGGCCCAGTAGTGTTTGCAAAGTTGTTTATCAAGAACATACAGTAGAACGACGAGAAGCTGCACATGTTTTTGAAACGAATGAACAGGAATTTGTATTACAAGAACCTGCAAAATCTGTTCGCGTATGTCAATTTAGTTGGGTTTGTGATCCTAATAGGCCTGCTATTTTAACAAATAGTTCCGAGTGGAGGGACAGTATTCAAATTGCCAGAAGTCTTCTAAGTATTGATAGGTCATTGGTAGAAGATATTACAAATGGTGCTACTTTTTTTCATACAAAAGATTTAGGCCGCGTTTGGCCTAATTTGAAAAAGGTAGCAGTAATTGACAATCATGTATTTTATCGACGATAATTAAAACTGCGTTTTAATAAGTGACCATCATCTCAATAAATAAATTTGAAGGTAATGGTCACTTTTTATCTGCTTAAAGGAGCCTGCTATGTCTAAAAGAATCGATATTATCGACGAAGAAATGCAAAGTCAAGATATATACGATCAAGAAATAGAAGATACAGATTTTGGGCTTATTATAAGCAAGAATGGGGTTCTTAAAAGTTTGTTTTTGCCCGAGGACAATACCGAAGTTCCAGAAAATATAAGATCTATTTTAAGTCTTCTTGGAGTCAAAGACATCGTTGATGTCTTTGAAAATCATACAATCCACTAATTCTCCAAATAAAATTCCAAATGCCATAGCATTTCTGTGGTTCTGAAAACAAAAATAAAGTTGGTCCTTGTAAATTCTAGAGATCCAATCTAGATTATAAGGACCAACATTATGTTCGCACCAAAAACTTGCGCGGACATAGTTTTCGTCAATATAGTTGTTTCTTTTTAACAGCACTATGTAGGGGAAAGTATCGGTTTTTCTATACATTATGCGTATTTAAGCCGTATTTGGTAACGGCTAAAACATAATCTTTTTCGTCCTTAAAATATATTAAAGTTTTGTTGTCACTGTTTTTCCAACCAATGGCCCACCTACTTATACCTCTTGCACGCTCAGCAGAAGAACCTTGTCTGACAAGGTCGTTGAAGGAAGGACCAAATATTTCTGCAAACCAAGAATCGACAGAGGCAACGCAGATAATATGCGGTTTAGACATAATGAATGTGTGATTTTTTATTTACAATCTCTTCTATCACTACCAAATCGTAATCGATTTCTCTTAGATTTTGAATTTCAAAATCCGCATCACTTTTATTTTTGCAATCAATTACTTTAGTAAGTTTATATGTTTTTCCATCAAAAGTGTAAGCATTGATTAAAAATGCTACGGGTAATTTCATAATATCCATCCTGCCAAATATATTGCAGCAGTAATACTATTTAATACCCACAGTGAAGGTTGCCGCCAAAGCAATCCAGCCCACACCCAAAGTAAGCAACCAAAAAAGAAAATATGCTTTTGATATTGAATATCAAAAGCATTAAAAACTACACCGATAACAATAACAGCGGTAGCAGTCCAAGAAATTATTTGATCAAATTTCATTCAGATGGTTTTAAACCTCGGTATAGCTCTCCATTTTGCCAATGGGCAAAATATTGTATTACTGATTTTTTAAATCTATTGTATGCTCTTTTGTCAAAAGGTCCAATAAATTTTGGATGCAGTGATTTAAAAAGACCGTAATACTGGTCCCAAATTATTCCTCCCCAGTCATCTTCAATAAAAGAATAAGCTGTATGATAGTTTGCTGGAATATTTCCTCCGGGCAAGCGAAGAATGGCTATGATCTTATGGATCATAGCCCGTTCGGCGCAATCAAATTCATAGTGCCCGCTAAAATAAGCGGGCTTTGTCATAGATCCCGAAGTTGACGCAGCAGTGCCTGTTCTTCGCTACGTCGGCTGGGACGCTTTTCCCGCACTTTGAGATCATCGTATTTACGATAATGATCTCGGGTCTTCTTGCCATTTTGCTTCCAACGCTTCTCGCTCATTTCCTTCTCTATAAAGTTAGGCAGCATTAAAGTCCGGCTGCCGTTCGGACACAATCAAAGCTTTCGCCAAATGCGGTTGTTCCAATCATTCCAGTACCACTCGCCGTTTTTGAACAGATAAGCGTACTCTTCGAGGTCGTCAGCGTCGAGTGACTCGAGGCTGTCGTAGACGACAATATTCAGTTCCCTGCCACGGTCCCTGTGATAGGCAATAGTGTCTTTGGGATGGTCACAGACGCTCAAGTCACCTAGTGCAACCAAATCTCGCACTTCCTGCTCGGTAGCGTAATACCCCTTGAGCACAGGTCTCATGTGCTCGGGATAACCGTCGAAGTGACAGTAAATGACTTGAACTTGCCCGTTGGGCAGTTGGTACAGAATGTTGGAACGAGTTGACACAGAAACCCTTTTTCGTTGTTAGAACGTATTTAAGGCGGGTTGGTGTAGACGAATCAGTTCGCGTTCACGTTGGTGCGCAGCCTTGCGACCGCGCAGCGTTTCGAGAACACCGTAAGTAAAAGCACCAACACCGTGTTCGCGAATGCTGCGACACAGAGCCCAATCCTTATTTTCTGTCAGCGCACGGCGGATATGCTTTTGCATGCGCACCTTCAGGCACTTGCGCAGGTTGCCGCTAGCAACCGTAATGCCCACATATTGCTCGCCGGTGACGACATTGGTGATGACGTAGACCGCATGCATGCGGTCCGGACGTGCCTTGCGGTAAGTCTTTTGCATCATCATGCCTGTATTATGCACTCTAAAGAATCACTCGTCAATCGAAAAAGTGTAACAAAATGCACAGAAAGAGTGTAAAAAATGCACAGATTTAGTGCTAAAATTTTACAATTGTTACACTTTTTCAATTGACAAGTATAATTATGTCATTTAAACTGTGAGTGTGACATACAAAATGTTTATCGACGACGAACGTTTCCCACCGGGCAATATAAATGAGTGGGTTATTGTGCGCAGCAGCCGGGAGGCTGTAAACTATGTTACAGCCAATGGTGTTCCGGACTTCATCAGTTTTGATCACGATCTGGGCAGTGACGACACTGCCATGGAATTCGTGAACTGGTTAATCAATGCACATCTAGATCGCACTATCCAAACGTTTCCTTCTGTGTTTGATGTGCACAGCCAGAACCCAATTGGCGCACGTAACATCCGCGTGACCATGCAGCGTTATATTGATTTCAATGAGCAAAACACCGCGTGGTAGTTTTTATTACTGATCTATGTGAACTACCAACCGACTAAAAATCGTTTGGCTTCCCACTTCATGGATGAAAGCACATATCAGTTATATTCGCTTTTACCCAATGTGTTAGCCATACATATTGGAACCAGCAAGCGAATA
>JANZYY010000130.1 GCA_026419705.1 Fischerella sp. | reverse complement strand
ACCCGGCAAGCAAGAAAGAGGATGTTTAACCTTTTCTCGCCACTTGACGATGACTACAGAAAAGTTAGGTTCCCGCATTCTTGTAGTGGATGATTTGGTAGATTCTGGAGTGACACTCAAGGAAACTATACCTTGGCTGAAGACGTACTCTGATTCTCCAATTGAGGAAATTCGTACTTGCGTAATTTGGTATAAAGCTTGCTCAGTAATAGTACCAGATTATTATGTTGACTATCTAGCTGACAATCCCTGGATTCATCAACCGTTTGAACATTACGAGTTTATGAACCCAGCAGAACTGTTGGAAGCTGTAAGTGGGTAGTAAATCCCCAGATCTCCGAGTTTTTCTTCTGAAGAAATTATCGGAGCAACACATCCTTGATGTAGAGACACTGTTTTGAGTTCATACTCTTTGTGTCTTAGTGTCTTAGTGGTTAAATCTTATCTTTTTCACCACCAAGACACCAACACAAGTTCATTGGTAAGCTTTTAATTTTTCATCTGGTGGTTGTGCGCAATTGCCCGTAGGAGTCTAACTTGAAAATAGGGTGTGAAAAAGGCAAGCAATGTAAGTGTTTTGCTAAACTATGAGAAAATTGTTTGCGACAGAACCTGCAGCTTTAGGTGCTGTAAATAGGTAGTGTTGCCACGGAGAATAGCCACAACCAAACAGGGAGAGTTATCAGCAATAATATCGCCCCTACTGCTAAGGCAGTGACTGCAAGCTCACGATCGAGATTGAATGTCTCAGCAAGTACCAAGGTAGCAAAAGCTGGAGGCATAGCCATTTGTAGTACCATCACCCGTGCTGCTGCACCGGTTATACCGAAAAGTGGTAAAGTACCACCCAAAATCAGGGGTACTAATAGCATTTTGATTCCCAAGCTCATCCCTGCTTGTGGTAAGCTCTGCCAAGAATTGAGCTTGCTCAGTCGCATTCCTGTTAATAGCAGTGACAACGCTACACCACTCCAAGCAAAGATGTCCAAATAAAATTCAACCGTGGTAGAAATCACTACCTGACGTAAGAGCAAACCTAACCCAAAACTCCACAAGGCTGGATTAATAAAGATCGCTTTCACAATTTCTCCACGGTCATGAGCACCGCTGCTAAAACGTGCTGCTAAAGCTACACCCAAGCCATAAGCACCTAAAGTCGTACCTAGTAAATCGTAGAATAGTGCCCAAGCAAAGTACTGAGTGCCAACTACTGCCAGGGTAATAGGATAACCTAAGTAACCAGTGTTACCTACCATTGCTGCGAGGAGGAAACTACCCTGAGTTGGTTGTCGAGGAACAGTTTTTGTGAAGAGAATTTGCCATTTCATCCCTATCCAAGCTAAAAGTGCTCCCAGGAAAATCGCTAGGTGAGCGATCGCCGGTGCCATCCAAATCTGCCCTGACAAGTCTGTTTTGCGTAAAAAAGCTACAATGCTGATTGGTACTCCTACCCAAAAAAGGAACTGGGCTAAACGAATGGGAACAGCACCAGGCAGTTTGCGTCCCAAAAAGAATCCTAACAAGACTAGACTTACCAGCTTGACGTATAGTTCTAAGAGGTTTGTCAAAACTACACCCTGAACTAAATATGTAAAATGATACTAATTGCCTCTGTTCCTCTCCAGTTTACAATCTGTTATAAATACTCGACAAAAGCAGGAGTGAGCCCTTGAATAACGCTGAGTTTTCTAGAAAACCACGAAACTCATCGCCTGTCTCTGGTGAAGATATTCCAGCAGCCTTACGCGATACTCCTGATGTAGTGCACAATCAGCGTACTCGTCTATTCGCTTTGGCGATCGCGGGAATGATAGGACTTGCACTGCTAGCTGCGATCGGCGGTATTTTGTTCTCATTGACTGCACCGAAAAAAAATGCAGGTTCTCAGCCTTCCTTCAATCATTCAACTTCTGACAAAGCTCAAAACAATCTCACAGATCGCATTTTGGGACACCTGTCTTACCCGGAAGCGCCTGAGTCAGAACTAGTAGCAATTTCCGCTGATGGACGACAAAGAATGCGCAAAGCGGCTGCCCAAAAATTTCAGGAAATGTCAGCAGCAGCGCGGAGTGCAGGTGTAATTTTAGTACCAGTTTCTGGTTTTCGTTCAATCAAAGAACAGGAACAGTTATTTTTTAGTATTGGTGCTCAACGGAATCAAACACCAGCACAAAGAGCATCTCTTAGTGCTCCTCCTGGTCATAGCGAACATCACACGGGTTACGCTGTGGATATCGGAGACGGCGCAGCCCCAGCAACAAACTTAACTGAGAATTTTGAAAATACCAAAGCTTTTCAATGGTTACAAGCCAACGCTGCTCGTTTCAGCTTTGAGATGTCCTTCCCTAAAAACAATCCCCAAGGTGTAAGTTATGAACCTTGGCATTGGCGCTTTGTCGGCGATCGCGACAGCTTAGAGACTTTCTACAGAGCCAGAAATATTAAGCCGATTCAGACTCCACAGTAAGGCCACAAGGATATCTTATATTTTTCTGCTGAAACTATAAAATTTAATTTTTCCTTTGTAATTGAGCTTTTATGACAAAACTTGTTCATCTGTGGCAGTTTCAAAAGTCAATACTTACAGAGGATGGGAGTACACTCATCTACCTTGAACCATCGCTTCCTACCGCGAGGCAATTTCACTAATACACTACCGGGTTTCCACCAGGAGGAAGGAATAACGATGCCATTACGACCATTGGGGAGCTTGACAAGTGTACCTGGAATAATGGTCATACAAGTGTTCCGAGAATTAGACATATGAGAGTGATTCAGAAAACTATTCTTTGAAATCCACGCTGGTTTCTTTTCCAGACCCAAGAGCAAATTATTAAGAAAATCTAAAGAATAATATAAGTTTAGCTAATCTTGATGTTGGTTTTAATGTTTGAAATATTTATTTACAAAATCCGAAATATCAGTGCGATCTTTTTTCACCACCAAGACACTAAACATCTGGGGGTACAGGGTATCATTCCTGCGTTCTGAATCTAGCTCAACCGCTTTGGTAAGCAGACAGTTACTTTGGTTCCTTGGTGCTGTTGGCTTTCTAAGGAAACTTTGCCACCATGCATCTGAACGCAAGCTTTGACAATGGCTAATCCCAAGCCCATTCCAGCAATATTACCAACGTTACTGCCACGACTGAATAATTGAAAGAGGCGATCTTTGTCTTCAATGGGTATGCCAATTCCCTCATCTATGACATTAAAAATGATCTGCGAATCGTTTCCCATCAAGTGAACTTCGACATTGCCACCATTTGGAGAGTATTTAATCGCATTCGACAGTAAATTGACCAGAATTTGCCGCAGAAGTTGTCTATCGCCCCAGAAACCCTTGGTATTTCCCGTAATCTTAAAAGTTAATTCCTGGCGATCGCTGAGAGTCTGGCGTTGTTGTTCAATGATGTCAGAGAAAAATTGCAACAATTCAAATGGAAGTGGTCGAAATTTTGCTTTGCCTAGTTCCAATTTCTCAATTACTAGCAAATCGTCTACCAATTGAGCCATGTGTCTGGCTTTGTCTTCAACGAGCTGCAAAAATTGTTGGTGTTTGACCCGATCGAGCTTGTCGCCGTGTTGCTTCAATGTTGATGCAGCCATCAAAATAGATGCCAAGGGAGTTCTATATTCGTGAGAAACTGTGGAGAGAATTTGAGATTTGAAGGCGTTGAGTTTCTTTTCGGTCTCTGATATCATCAGGGCTTGGCTAAGCTGTTGAGACTGTTGGATAGCTATCGCTAACTGCTCAGCTAACTGGTTAAATATCTCCACTTCATCTGTGCGCCACTGTCGTTGATTTGAATCTTGATGAGCAACCAACAAACCCCAAATTATTGCAGATTCTTCTCGATCGTTCAGCAGAATGGGAACAAGTAAATATGCTTGTTGAGTCTTTTTCCGGTTTCGCGAAACAATGATTGAGGCTTTCGCTTTCACCAGTGTAGTTACTCTTTCAACTTCTCCAAAACAAGGCTGATAATTGTCTGTTAAGAAAGATGTAAATAGTTCGATCGCATCAGCAGAACTACTTGAACCGGCCTCAGACAGTTTCGTCAAATCAAGTTTGGCGGCTGCGCTATTTTTGTTGTCATCAGGATTTGTATTAATCTGGTAAACACAGACGCGATCGCACTCCAGCAGTTGTTGTATTTCTTTTACAGCTGTCTGTAAAATTTGCTCCAAATTCAGTGACTGACGGATGCGTAGAGCAACCTCTGCAGCCAATTGCTGCCGTTTTTGAATTTTACTGAACTGGTTTTGTAGATGTGACTGCTGGATGGCATTGCGGACGGTTAGTTGCAGCACATGTGGTTGTAGATGTTGCTTGACCAGGTAATCCTGAGCGCCTCGTTTCATCGCCTGTACAGCAATGTGTTCATCGCCCTGTCCAGTTAACATAATCACGGGGAGTGGTACTGCCAGTTGTTGCTGCTTAAGTTCGTCTAAAAATTCCAGCCCACTCATATCAGGTAGGCGAAAGTCAAGCAAAATTGCATCGCAGTGTTTTTTCTGACAAAGTGCTAGCCCAAGCTCTGCGGAAGCAGCTTCCAAAATTTGGTAGGACTGGTGAGGATCGCTTAAAAGATATTCGCGGTAAACTTCTCGATCCTCCGCACAATCATCCGCAATCAGTAGTGTCCAGACATTTGACATGAACGGAAAACTGAGAAATCTTTAATTAAGAGAAAAAATCGCAATAAATGACAGTTTGAGCGAGAAAATAAAAAAATATCTTAAGATATACAAATAACAATTGCTGATAGTGCAGGCTTCTGTTTTTATACTGTTGATAATAGCAAATCTTTTCAATCAAAAACGCGTGGTAGCTTATGAATTTTTAGTACAGCACCACTGATGAAAATCTTTGTTCCTTCTATCTTGGTAGCTATACAGTTCAAGCAGAACATGATGATATTGGTGGTGTGTTGGCTTCTAACCAATAGTCTACAAATGCTTGAACTGTCTTCTCTAATTCATCAGAGTCAAGAGGTTTGATCAGATAACCGTTCGCCCCTTTTTGATAGCAAAATTCAATGTCTTTGGGGTTTGAGGATGTAGTAAAGACAACTATCGGAATTTCCTTAAGCTTTTGGTCTTTCTTGACTTGCTCTAACACATCCCGACCATCAGTACCCGGCAAATTTAAATCGAGTAAGATCGCGGCGGGACGTGGTGCAACATCCGAATTGCAGTAGTCCCCTTCTTGATATAGAAAATCTAAAACCTTATCTCCATTTGTACAGCGATAAATAGGATTTTGAACCTGCATTTGCTGCATGAGCAGCTGGAGTAACTCAAAATCCTCATCACTATCCTCGGCTATGAGCAGAGGCTCGTAATGTTTTGTTCTCATCCGGGCAATTAGAGACTAAATGTTATTTATTTCAACCTGGTCGTGGCAAGGATTTCCCATCCGTCGCTGACGGTAGCTGGGTATTGGGTATTAGGTTTTAGTTCCTAATCGCCAGTACCCTTACGACCAAAGTCGTTTGAGCTAATATTACAATATTTTGTAAAAATTATAAAAAATTAACATATTGCCAAAGTAAAGTAAAAAGTTGAGCCTTCACCGTAGACGGACTCTACCCACATTCGTCCGCCGTGACGCTCAATCATCTTTTTGGCGATCGTCAGTCCTGCTCCCGTGCCTCCACCATACAGATGTTGCTCGTGCAGCCGCTTAAACAACTGGAAGATAGTTTCAAGATGCCGTTGGCGAATTCCGATACCGTTATCTCTGACGTAGAGAGTAACTGAAGAGGGGGAAGACGAGGAATTAATCTTTCTTTGTTGTCTTGCTTGTCTTCCATGTCCCCAATTCCCAGTCTCTTCTTTATCCAAGTAGCCAATCTCAATCCATTGTTCTGCCTTATCGTTATACTTGCAGGCATTGCTGAGCAAGTTCATAAATACCTCACCTATGAGGATAGGATCGCAGCAAACGACGGGCAGCGGGCGCGGAATGCGAATGTCAGGTTGAACACCTTGAAGGTTAATATGCAGATCCTCAAGCACTCGATTTACTAATTCGTTGAGATTGGTAGGTTGTAGATGTAGTTGCGCTTGTCCCAGGCGCGAATACTTGAGGAGAGCATCGATGAGCGACTCCATGCGACGGGTTAGACGAACTAAGGTTTGCAGGCGGGATTTGCCTACCTCGTCCAGTATCTCTCCGTAGCCTTTCAATAAAAGCACCGAGAAATTATGAATGCCGCGTAAGGGTTCCTTGAGGTCGTGCGAAGCAGCATAGGCAAAGGAATCTAGTTCTTGGTTGATCTGGGCTAATTCATCCGCTTTGTTAAGGACAATACCGACAATGGCGCTCCTAAGATCCAGTGCATTCTCCAATTCACACCCTTTCCAAGCAAGCGAGGTGCAGCGAACAATTTCCTGCCATCGTTCAAATGATTTGCGGGGAGACACGGCGACACTACCATCTGCCGCTTCCATAATAAGGGCATTCGGATCGCCTGCCCAGTTCAAGGTTTGCAGTCTCTCCGGACGAAACCAGAGGATATAATATCGTTTCACTTTGGAAATTCGCAGCAGCAGCAAGCCACTGGCAACATCTTTGAACTTTTCTGCCCCTGGGTAAAGTTTTGGTAGCGAATCGGTATGAAAAAGAGAGTCATCGATCTGCCTATCTGCCCACTCGATCAAAGTACGCACCTGCTCAAGGGTTGGTGTTACCCCAACTAATGTGATTTCCTCTTCCAAGCAGACAGCACATCCAGAAGCACTTACTAAATCCAGCAAGCGAGGGGCTGGGTTTACCAGGGCTTCTTTAAGATCGTTGACTTGAGAAATTGATTTCACAAACTCTGATTGCAAAGACCTGAGTTTGACGATGTAGTCTAGTTCTTCGTGATTGACTTTGCTAGCTAATTCCGAGGACACGAACTGTCCTAGCAACTCGCAGCCTTCCCGGATTTCGCAAGGGATATACTTGGGTGTCTGGTGATGGCAAGCTATTAATCCCCAAAGTTGGCGATCGCGAATCAAGGCGATGACCAAAATGGCTGCTACACCCATGTTTTGGTGATATTCCACACAACAAGGATCTACCCCTCTGATTCCCGTCAGGCTGAGGTTGAGCGGTTGCTGCGTAACTGGGTTTTCTGCTGGAATCAGCTCGATAGGTGGCGTTGTTAAATCGGGAATAAATCGCAGCAATCCACGTGCGTATAATTCCCTGACTGGCTGGGGAATATCTGTGGCGGGATAATGCAAGCCCAGATAGCTTGGTAAGTCCTCT
Organism: Fischerella sp.; assembly: GCA_026419705.1. Lineage (GTDB taxonomy): Bacteria > Cyanobacteriota > Cyanobacteriia > Cyanobacteriales > Nostocaceae > PCC9605. Next base: position 3,493 of record JANZYY010000130.1, on the reverse strand, counting down.
CTTTTTGACTCTGCAATCACTTCCCCTGCTCCTTGTGAGTCAAATTGATAGACCATAACCCGGTCAAAGCCTGTGAGTTGACGAACCGCTTGTGTTGCTAACTGTAAAAATTCGTGCTGATTGGATACCTGTTGCAGTTGGGCGATCGCTCGTTTCACCAAAGCAGGAACACTAAATAAACTCACATCTGTCTGTTGGCTTGGTTCCAGTTCCAAAATGATGATATTGCTGGTTCGATGAACCATGCTGTTGAAGCATCGCTCGCCTACTGAGGTGCAGATAGACAGTTTCAGCGGAGTAACGCTGTCAATGTTCTCCAAGTTCTGTCGAAAACCTGCAACGAATTGGGCATCTAGTAGAGTATCAAGGGATTGACCGAGCAAATTCTGGGGCTCAATGCCAAAGTAATCTTGGGTGTTGGCACTGACTTGCAGGATTGTTAGCTCAGGGTACGACAGCGCTAACAGGATGCCATACGGTTGAATAGAAGCTGAAAAATGAAAAACTTCACGATCATCATTAACCGAATTGGGAATTTGGAAATTGCTGGATTCAGACCCGCTCATGGCTGAACTTTTTGGAGAACTGGGGACTAGGGACTAGGGATTAGGGCATCGGGCATAGGAAAAACAAGAGGGGGAAGGGGGAAAGGTGAAAGGTTAATAAATTCCTTCACCCTTTTCCCGATCCTCAATCCCCTATTCCCAGTCCCATACTTATTAAGTAATCGCTCTCATTAGTATTACAGTTTCTTGAATAATATTTCGACGAGTTAAGAGCAATTAACATAATCTAAAAAAAATATTAAATTACTCTGCAAATAGACAGATGCAATGTAATCCTGTTCAATAGAATATAAAGAAAATATTAAATAGTCTGAGGAATGGGCCAATGCTGATTAACTCCTCAATGCTGCGTTTAACCTGGGCTGTGATTGAAGAAACCGCAAGCAGTGAACTGCTGACTCTCACAGATACAGCGTTAATCAAGCTGATACTACAGCAAATCGCCAGCAAGATTTTACTTAGCGGTGAAGAAGTCTGTGCATTGTATAGCTACATTGGATCGAAAACAGCACTGATCCGCGATATGGCTGAATCCCGTCTTGCCGCCTGATAGTCATATCAGCTTCACTTTTTCGTCTGCGTTGGCAGCAAAATCTTAAGAAATAATTAAAAACACGGCATGGTAACTTTATTTCCAATTGCTTAACTTTTTCCAGTCCAGGGATAATTGCTCTGCTTGCAGCAAGTCCCGAATAGGTTCGCCATTCGTCAAGCCCGACATTCTTGCTGAATACGCCGTCCCATGATTATTAAATCGCGTTCTACACCGTCAAGTTCTGCGACTTTGGGCAAGTAGCCCCAATTTTCAAAGCCAAATTTTTCAAACAGCTTTAAACTAGGCTGATTGTGGGCAAAAATGAAACACAGTATATTTTTATAACCTAAATTCGGACTTTGGCAAATTGCTTGGGCTAGCAGTTGCTTTCCCAAACCATGCCGATGATATTTTGGAGCAATGTAGACACTAACTTCAGCAGTAGCATGATAAGCTGGTCGTCCATAAAAAGGTTGTAAACTCAGCCATCCAACTACCATATTCTCTACTTCTATTACCCAAAGTGGGCTTTTTGAGGATGATCGCGCAGCGAACCAAGCCAGGCGACTTTCCACAGATATCGGTTCTAAATCAGCAGTTGCCATGCGGCTGGGAATCGCAGCATTATAAATTGCCACAATTTTTGGCAAGTCAGCTTCAACGGCATGACGAATAGTCATTGCTATTGCCAGAAAAATCAGAAAATATTAAAAAATCATACAGCAATCTTGGTAGTGATTTCTTCTCTGGTTTGATATGGTAGGCGATCGCTTTACTTAATGATTGCAGAATGGTGTTACCCTAAATAGGGCAGGGTAGAATTAACCACTAAGTCACCAAGACACCAAGAATTGAATTTACCGAAGAAAGGCAGGGGGTAGAGGGCAGAAAAAAATTTTGTCAGCTTTGATACAATACAATTTTCTCTGTGCTCTGCCATATGCTCTGGAGCGCCTACTTTTTTTAAGTATAGAGGAAAATAAATGCGTAGGGATACATAGCTGCAATTCATCCTGCTGTTTGTGCAACGCCCAGAATATTAATATTTATTTTGAGTCATATAAATTAGGTCTAGCAGAAGTTTGCTAGACCCAAGGAATTTTAGTAGCGCGATCGCAATGGAAATTGCGTTTCGCAACACGTACAGTAAATAGATGGGAGTAATTACAAATAAGGGTGGACAATCAATACACTACAAATCAGCATCTTCTGCATCAGAACTTCCAGATTGGGTGCTCACTCAATCAAAATCAAACAGTGCAACTATCATATGAACCACCCAACCTTCTTTGAAAACGAATCAGAAGCTTCGAACAATTGTAGTGTCGGACTCTAGCAGGAGGCACAAGCTTTTGTCCATAGAAATAGGAGTCTTAACGTGTGCCTGTCGTTAAGTTGTGATTTGCTTCTACTAATGATTAAGATTACCAACTTTTCATCAAAAGTCAAGCAAATTCTTAAGATAATCTAAAAAAATAGGTTGATTTTTATTTTTAGTGGTAACTGTCTCACAAACTACCTACATCAAGATGGATACAAAAGGAATTGGAAGTGAGAAAATAGGCATTGCATATTTACGGAATGAATTTATACCAATTCTCTCTCATCGTGGTTCAACCTCCGTCTTGTTCTTTGTACAAAGCCAGAAAAGAAGAAACCACTAAAACCTATCTTCATACTCCAACACCGCTCGATTATCACCAGATAAATCTGTAGAAGTACGCAGACGCAGTTCAGAATTAATACGGTAGTTGACGCCAAATTGGGGTGGTTTGTCGCTTGTCAAAATCTTGAGAGCAGAAAAAGAAAAATTACGGGAAACATCAACCCCAGCTTCAGCAGCCAGATCCATCGAGAAATTTTTCCTTGTAAATTCTGTACCATCAGAAGAGATCGTAGGAAACAAACGCAGTTCACTTAAACCAAAAGCATTACCAATCTGATTAAAAGCTCGCTGAAGATTAAGAGCTGAGCCTGCTAAGTTGACAAGTCCTAGCGTGCTATCCCCACGTCCTAGTGTTTCCACAAAGCCACCGCCAAGTAAGGTAACAATTTCTGTTTGGTTGCGGGGAGGAGTGCTTCTCAATTCCAGATTTTGATCGAGTTGGCTGGCTGGGCCATCAATTCTGGCTTCAACGCGAACGGTGTTTATAGGTTCAAAAGAGCTAATAATTCCATCGTCGATTTCAGAAGATAGGGGTGAGTTAGTCACCTGTGAGGGATTAACATCTAGTACTTTGGCGATTAAGCGGATATCCAGATCGGGGTTTTGATTTCCCCTAAAAGTAGCTTTGTGTTCATAGCCACGGGCGAGGTTAAATTGAGTAGTAAATAAATTCACATCTCCACCCCGTAGTTTAATAGTTCCTTCAGGTTCTGGATTGTTCAGCGA
>JANZYY010000129.1 GCA_026419705.1 Fischerella sp. | reverse complement strand
AGTGTAGGTAAAGACTTTTGAACCACTAAGACACTAAGACACCAAGATAAAGAGGGTTTCATTTGGCTCGATCGCCAACAGCCCACCTAAGTAGGCTAGTACATCAGCAGACCGATGTTGAGATGATGGCGTAAGTTAAGTTCATTTCGCCGATAACTATTCAATGTGGGATTTGAACTTACACAATCTTAAGAGCGTACACAATATGCGGCAAATTGCAATTATAGGTGCAGGTCAAGCAGGTCTTAATTTGGGAATTGGTCTTGTTGATGCAGGTTATGCGGTGACTTTGTTTAGCGATCGCACACCAGAAGCAATTCTCTATGGCAAACCGATGGGAACGCCAATATTGTTTCCAGATGCACTGCAACTTGAACGTAACTTAGGACTGAATTTTTGGGATGAGCAGTTTCCTGGTTGCGATAAATTCCGCAGCGAAGTGTGTGACCAGGAAGGAAACACGGCTTTAGTTGTGTCCTCTAATTTAGAACAGCGTTGGCAAGGTGTAGACCAGCGCCTTAAGTTCTCTACTTGGATACACGAATTTGTGAAAAGAGGTGGTGAACTTGTTGTTCGAGCGATGACACCAAAAGACTTAGAAGAATGTACCCAAAACTATGACTTAGTTGTGGTGTCTGCTGGTAGAGGATCCCTCTCAGCTATATTTGAACGAGATGCACAAAAATCTAAACATGACGAGCCGAAGCGCCACATAGCATCAGTAATTGTCACAGGGTTGAAAGCAGATACAGTTGATTTGCATACCGCTAAGATGGTTATCATACCTGGTGTTGGCGAAATATTTCAGTGTCCTTTCTACACCAAGGGCAAATTTTCCACTTTAGTTGCTTTTGAAGCATACTTTGGTGGGGTAATGGATCGATTTTCTCAGGTACAAAGTGGTCAACAACTGCTAGAGGTGGGTAAAAAAGTCATCCAGCAGTTGAAACCCGAATATTATGAAGTTGTCAAAGATATGGAATTGGTAGATAAACAAGCATGGGTGAATGGTAAAATTACACAGACAGTGCGCCAGCCAATCGGTCACTTGCCATCGGGTACGATTGTCATGGGTATTGGCGATGTAGTTATCCTACACGACCCCATAGCCGGACAGGGAGCAAATAGCGCCACAAAAATGGCTCATCTGGTTAAGCAACGAATCATCGAGCATGAGGACCAACGCTTCGATGAGTCATGGATGCAAAGGGTATTTGATCAATTTTGGAATTATGCTCAGTATAGCCATGCTTTAACTGATTGCTTGTTGATGCCTCCGACTCATTTGCCAGATATTATGGTTGCAATGGTTGAAAATCCAGATATTCTCAGAGATTACTTGAATGGTTTTAACCATCCACCCAGTTTATCCACATGGTTTTTTGACGCTGAAAGCACCAAGGAATATTTAGCACAAAAGAAAGCTCGTGTTGGGGTAAGTAGTCAACTTGATTAACTTTGCTTGGTTGAACATTAAACAATTATCAATACACTGCACCGCCTCTAGGGGGGCTACCGAGCATTGGCTCAGCCTGTATAAAGCTCGAAACCTGGCTTCGCATGACAAAGCTTCCTTACAAAACTAAGGTCGTTACAGGAAAACTTGTTGGCGATTCCACTTTCATCATCGAGATGGTTAAGGAAAAAGAAGGAACCGATGTTGATCTGTCGAACGAGCCATTTCCCTTGCTTTTCGCCGCATGCTCTCAGAAAACACTTATGGGGAAGGAGTTCACATTCGCTACAACATCCGGGAAAACTGACGACACTATCGAGAAGTGAAGCGTATATCTTCTTCCCTGAAGTTCCAACAGCAGAATGGGAACCGTTCATCGAAGCATTCCACGAAAATATTCGCTCTCAGATGTATGGTCACGGGATAGGTCGTCATAGCAGCAAGGAAATCGTCCTGATGAGTTGTGCTGATTTCCAAGCACTCTCAGATTTCCTAGCAGATAGACCATTTTTTTATGAGAGACGAGCCCACAACTTTAGATGCAACTGCCTATGCATATATTGGTGATTTGATCAAACCATCTTATGGAAGCTCGATTTTTGACTATATTCCGTAGTTGTCGAATCTTTGTCAACACTATGAGCACATGAATCAGAAATTTTTTCGCGATCGCTATTACTCATAGTCGAGGAAGTGTCAAAAAATGTGGCGCAAAGCTTCCCAGAGACACAGCGAAAACGCTAAACTGACATTCTAAGAATTCGTGGTTTGTTGGTGGTTATTTGTGGTCGGGATTTTACTACTATTGTTGTTTGTTGGTGGTTATTTGTTGTTAGGATTTTACCTATTTAGTTTTTAACAACCAACACCCAACACCCAACAACCAACACCCAATACCCAACACCCAACAACCAACAACATTAAAATAAGCCCAGAAAAGTGACATTAAGCCTGTCTGCAATTACATCTCATCGCCAACCCTGGCCCGGACTCATAGAACAATATCGCGAATACTTGCCTGTCAGCGAAACAACACCAATTGTCACCTTGTTGGAAGGTAACACTCCTCTTATTCCAGCTGATGCGATCGCACAACGCATTGGCAGACAAGTACGTGTCTTTGTCAAATACGATGGTCTTAACCCCACCGGTAGCTTCAAAGACCGAGGAATGACAATGGCAATTTCTAAAGCCAAGGAAGCTGGAGCTAAGGCGGTAATTTGTGCTAGTACGGGCAACACTTCAGCAGCAGCAGCAGCTTATGCTAGGCGTGGGGGAATGCGTGCTTTTGTATTAATTCCTGATGGCTACGTGGCGCTTGGTAAATTGGCGCAAGCATTGTTGTATGGTGCAGAGGTGCTGGCAATTAAAGGTAATTTTGACCGCGCCTTAGAAATTGTACGCGAAATGGCAGAAGCTTATCCTGTGACTTTGGTGAATTCAGTCAATCCCTACCGTTTAGAAGGTCAGAAAACCGCCGCGTTCGAAATTGTCGATGTTTTGGGGAATGCTCCCGACTGGTTGTGCATCCCGGTAGGTAATGCGGGTAATATCACAGCATATTGGATGGGATTTTGTCAATATCATCAAGCCGGAAAATGCGATCGCTTACCGCGCATGATGGGTTTTCAAGCTGCTGGTGCAGCACCCTTGGTTACAGGTAAGCCAGTACCGCATCCAGAAACCATCGCCACAGCGATCAGAATTGGTAATCCTGCCAGTTGGGAAAAAGCTGTTGCTGTCAAATCAGCAAGTACGGGGAACTTTCACGCTGTCACTGATGCAGAAATTTTGGAAGCCTATCGATTGCTAGCACGAGAAGAAGGTATTTTCTGCGAACCTGCCAGTGCTGCTTCAGTAGCAGGTTTGTTGCAAGTAAAAGACCAAGTTCCTACAGGCGCAACAGTAGTTTGCGTCCTCACCGGTAACGGTTTAAAAGATCCAGACACTGCTATCAAATACAGCCAATGTCAATTTAAACAAGGTATAGAACCAGAAATTAAAGCTGTAGCTGAAGTGATGGGATTTTAATTCATGGGGAGATAGGGTGATAGTTCTCCCCACCTCCCCAGCTTCTCCTACTCCCCCTGCTTTCTTTCCTCACTTCCTCGCTGCTGCGCTAAGCTATCAATCGCATCACCCAAGGCGGTAGTAAGGCTTTTACGGGTTTGGGCGTGGTTGTCTTGCTCAGTTTTGAGCGCATGTTGCAAGCGATCGCGTTCTTTGATGACGGTAATCAGTTTGGCTTTTAAATCTTCCACGGATTTGATTGACGCTAATTCTTGTTGAATCGCTACTGTCACCGTAGCGTCATGAAGTTGAGCTTCTTCAATACCTTGCAGACGCTGGATTTCGGTTTTTAAAGAGGCGATCGTCTGTTTCGATAGGTGTGCATCAGTTCGCCGCTGTTCTGCTTCTGTGTTGTAGAGTTTACGCCATTTTTCCGCACTTTCCCAAGCCGCATCGCGTTCTTTTTGCAACTGTGCCAGTTGTTGTTTTAGCGTTTGAATTTCATTTAACCACTGCTGCGTTAGTTCTTGACTCATATGTAATGGATAATCGGTAATGGTTGTTAGTTGGTTGTTTGTTTGGACAAATCGCTAACCAACAACCCACGACCAACAACACTATTTTTGTAAATATTGTTACTTATACCAAAAATATTCCTGAAAACTTCCAACATGGGAGTAGAATATTTAGGATTTCATTATAGAAATGCGATCGCCTGCATGTCTGAGCCACCTCTTCGCTTTTCCAGCATTGAACCAGAAGCCAAAGCACCCACTTTGAGGCGACTGCGCCAGCTTAGCCGCCTGCTAGATCGAGCCATTGTGATTCCTGGAACGCGCCTTGGTATTGGTCTAGATCCACTTATAGGATTTATACCTCTTGGTGGTGATTTTTTGGGTGTCATGCTTTCTGCCTACATAGTTCTAGAAGCAGCACGCCTGGGTGTACCAGCAACCACCTTGGGTAAAATGGTTATTAATATCATCATCGATGGTTTAGTTGGTGCCATCCCAATGTTAGGAGACTTTTTTGATGTTGCCTGGATGGCAAACGACCATAATATCAGATTGCTAGAAGAATACTTAAAGTTTCCGGGACAAAAGCAAAGTGCAGACGGATGGTTCGTATTTGCAGTTCTGATTGCATTATTGTTTGTCGCCGTTGTCTTAGTAGCATTGCCTGTGATAATAATTAGACTGCTGTGGGGAGCTTTAACTGGCAGTTAGGATGAATGATTTACAAAACGAATGAAAGATTGGTGGCAAGTTACTTTTCCTAAAGGGCGACAAAGTCTAATAATTACTGATGCTCATGGATATCCCGTACGAATTGCTTATGGGGAAATAGGTAGTGGTAGACCTATTGTTTTATTACATGGTATGGGTAGCTGGAGTTACAATTGGCGACATATCATCCAGCCTTTATCTAAATACTTTCGGGTAATTTGTTTTGATGCAAAAGGTTACGGTTTCTCTGAGAAACCTTTGTCTCGTCGAGAACAAAACGGTCATCAAGTCATCGAATTAGAGCGAATTATTCAGTCGCTCACTGATGAACCTGTTACAATTGTCGCAGAATCACTGGGTGGATTGGTTGCCCTTGCTTCGGCTCAAGAAAATCCGCAGTTAATAGACCGGTTAGTAGTAGTAAATGTACCAATTTTTGCCGAACAACTTCCTCATTGGGGAATGTCATTGCTTGCTCAAACTCCACTAGAAGTGGTGAAAACAATTGATACTTTACGTTTAGCAAATCTGCTAGCACCATTTGTCAGAGAAATTATGGCAATTGAACGGCGCAAGGTACTATTTGATCCATCAGTTCTGACACAAGAAGATGTTTACTGGATAACGTACCCATATATCGAATTCACTGGTACTCTTACCAAAGTCGCCGAAGAGGTACAAATCGCGGTACGGGAAATTGAGAATTTTAAAGCTAATAAACCAAATTTGCTCAGCAAGATTCAAAGCAAGCTCGATAGCATTTATTGTCCTACACTCATTTTATGGGGCGAACAAGATAGTTGGTTCCCTGCTAGTCATGGTGAAAAATTGCATCAACGTCTTCCTAATTCCAGATTGCAAATTTTGCCAAACTGTTGTCATGATGCTTCTACTGGTGCTTCAAAAGTTTTAAGTGCGGCTGTTCTCAAATTTCTGCAAGATACGAATTTTTGCTAGATTTGTATCCCGTAAATAGTTTTAAAAATATAGAGTGGGAGTCGCATACCAAGCGCTTGTTACTCCCACTCTGACATTTGCCTTACTGAAGCGAACAGGAACATATACAGACGCTGCCATTTGTTTTGGGGGTGAGGTGTGGAACAGCGCCAATACGCATTAGCCATTCCTGTTGAGGCAAATGTCAAATCTAATTATTAATATTTATTGAACATAAAAATAGTTTGTATATCATGTTTGTACGTGCTTTCTACTGATTTGTAAATAGTTGGGTAGAGAGTGTAACACAAAAAATATTTTTGATAGTGATACACTCTGATAACAACACCTTTGAAGTCATTTATCTTTCTGTAATTTAACTGAATAAATCATGATTGTGTTGCCATTTTGGCAAGTTTTTTAATCAGCAAATAATCAAAAAAGCGTGAAATAATAGCATTAAAATACTAATTTTACCAGCCCAAAAGTCCTAATTGTATTTGTGAAGTTGAGACATAGTTTAATCAATTTGTAATCTATAGGCAAAAGTATGATCGATGTCACCCATTATTACTTAGTCATTCGTCGGCTGATGTATGTCCATATCACAAATTTTTTCATGAGGTTAGTAAACAAGTAACAGTCCAAAGTCCAGAGCAATTCTTAACTTTTAACTCTGGCTGATTGCCGCAAGTAAGTATGTAGTTTCTATTTTTTGTCGCTAACTTTATCCATAATCAAGAACAAAAATTACACCCCAAATTGCTAAAATTGCAACCATGCGATCGCCTAAAACTCAACACGCCTCAGGTAGTAATGTTAATTCCTCGCATCTCTGTTAAAGAACGATCTGGTTTTGAGACGGGTGTAGCAGAGTCACGCTCCTAAAGGCGAAGGATAAGAGATAATAGGCAATAGGGCATTGTCAGAAAACCAATGCCCAATGCCCAATTCCAAGCTATGCTTGCAACTGACACAGTAACAAACCAAACCATTGCTTTTCGTCAGTCCACACTTTTTGTGGTACTAAACCCTTGGCTTTTAGTTCTTGCTGGATGGTATGGAGATTGAATTTTCGGGAAATTTCAGTACGAATGGTTTCACCTGATTCAAAATGAACATGAAGTTTGAGAGTTCTTAATTCTACATATTGCTTACACTTACTCTTCAAGTGCATCTCAATTTGATGTTCAGCTTCATTGTAAAATGCCCAGTGTTCAAATTGGGTAGTGTCAAAATTGCCATCAAATCGCCAATTAAGATGCTCTAGCATATTCAGGTTAAACGCTGCTGTTACACCTTGGCGATCGCTATAAGCAGCTTCTAAAATATGTTTTGGTTTTTGCAAGTCTACCCCTAACAAGAGATACTCTCCCACTTGCAAAGCAGCTATAACCTGAGATAAGAATACGTCACACTCTTGCGAATTAAAATTACCCAAACTGCTGCCGATAAAACAAATCATCCGACTGGGTAATTGGCTGGGTTTAATTTGAGAAAGGGCTAATTCATAAGTTCCTGCTAGTGCATAAACTTGCAATGAAGGATAATCCGTTAGTAGCGAAAGTGCACTACTTTCAAGTATGCCAGCACTCACATCAATCGGTAAATAATGTAGAGGTAGCCCTTGCTGTTGGTACGCATCCAGCAAAATCCGAGTTTTAGTTGAACTGCCACTACCTAGCTCAACAATTTCACAAGCACCAGTGATTTGGGCAATTTCACCAGCACACTTTTGTAAAATTGCTGTCTCTGTACGTGTGAGATAATACTCTGGCAACCCACAGATTTGCTCAAATAACTTAGAACCACGGTCATCGTAGAAGTAACGTGGTGGTAAAGTTTTGGGTATTTGAGTTAGTCCCTTGACCACATCGCTTCCAGTACCAGAAGAAATAACCAAAGTTGGTTCTAGCAAACGCTGTATTTGCAAGCGGTGCTGGGAATTAACACTGCTGTTGGCAGGTTTAGATACTGTCATTACTCCTCCATTGACTTGGTTTGATGGAACGCCCCCAAACCTCGGTAAGTAAAACACGAAGCAATATCCGATAGCATCACGCTTAAGCTAGATTAAGCTAGATTAACTGTATACTAAGATTGCTTGCTTGGATTTTTTGATTAATTTGGTAGAGACTTGTTAGTGGTTAGTGGTTAGTAGTTAGTTGTTTACCACTAACCACTAACTACTAACCATTTGCTATAGAGCACAACGAAACCCTGCTAGAATCTGGCGTACACCAGGGTGATACCAATTGCGAAAACTACATCGTAGCGCCCAAGGACGAGTTGCCCAACTACCACCTTTCAAAACGCGATGTTGGTGGTCAAAATAAACTTGTGAGTACCCAATGTAAGGGTAGTACTGAAAGCCTTCATAGCGATCAAACCAAGTAGCTGTCCACTCCCAGACATTGCCTAAAGTATCGTACAAACCATAAGCACTTTGTCCACTGGGGTAGGTATCTACTGCTGTTGTCTTGCCGATGTTGGTATCGTAGTTGCAATGTTTGGACGTTGGTTCTTCATCCCCCCAAGGATAGATGCGGCGACGATTAACTTTTGCATCCCAACTAGCTGCTTTCTCCCACTCAGCTTCTGTAGGTAAGCGTTTTCCTACAAACCGAGCATAGGCTTCTGCTTCGTACCAACTCACACCGCAAACTGGGTGATTATCCCAGACTGGATCGTCATGCCAGTAGAGGGGTTGGGTCACTTTTTCTGTTTGCAGCCATTTCCAACCTGCTGCTGACCACCATTGTGAATTTTCATAACCCCCTGCAGTCATAAATGTTCGATATTGCCCACAGGTCACAGGATAACGATCAATCTGGTAAGTATCCAAGTATACCAAATGCGCCGGACGCTCATTATCCAAGGCATTTGCTGAATTGTTACCCATTTCAAATTCACCAGCAGGGATTTGGATCATCTCTTCCAGGTGATGGGGTGATGGGGTGTAGACCCCCTCTGGGCGGCTGACCGCAGGGTTGGGGTGAAGGGGTGAATTCTCCCCACCTTTGGTTCTCCCGATCTCCCTGTCTTCCAGCTTGCATATTTCCAACAAAAACGTAATAATCTCACTGTGCTGGCTTTCGTGTTGAATTAAAAAGTGGCAAAGAGGTTCTTGTGTTTCTAAATTAGCTACTTCTAAATAATCCAAGACTTTTTCTCTGACTGTGTCTAGGTAATAACGAATTTCTTGTAATTTGGGTAATTTGACGCGATCGCGTTTGGGTAAACCATCAGCAGCAAATAGCTTGCGATATTGGGGAAACATACAGGGTAAACCTGCACTGCGCTCTAGTAGCCACAAAGACTCAGTGTAAGCAATGTGTCCCAAGTGCCAACCAACAGGACTAAAGTCAGGGTGAGCTTGACGGTAAAAGGTAGCTTCATCTATACCCTCAAACAAGGCGAGAGTTTTAGTACGACATTGAATAAAGGCGCGAGCAATTGCATGTTTGAAATTAGATTCGCTCAATTTTAAGATCACAGCCAGCTCCGACACTGATAATGCTGTTTTCTGGGCAAGAAGTCCAACTACCTGCAAACAGAGGTTCTGAGGCAATAATGACAGCTTTGGGAAAAGTCGGATCGTTAGCTGTCCAATAAAGAGAAGGAGCAGGTGAGGTGCTGCTAAAGCGAGAAGCAATCAGGCGATCGCCGTCACTGATAACTATATTGGCAGATACGTATGTTTGGTAACTTTGCGCCATATCTGCTAGTTTTAGCAATATTGTTTGTAGAGCCTGTTCCAGACTTTTGCCTGGGTTTGCTTGCAACTGAGACAACAGCAAAGCAAAAATATGCTCTGAATCAGTACTTCCATTTACCCATCGATATATTTCATCACTTAGAAGTTTGCGAATTGGTAGATATAGCGTCTGCCGAAATTTGTCAATGCGACCATTGTGAGTGAATAACAGACGTTGATACTGAAATGGTTGGCAGTTACTAAAATCTAGTGTTTGACCTGGTGTAGCACTGCGAACGTAAGAAAGTACACACCCCGATTCCACATAGCGGCTGAGACTGGGTAAATTGATATCATTCCAAATCGGAAACGTATTTTTGTAAATAAAAGGTTCGGTATCTTTTTGAACATGATACCAACCCATACCAAAGCCATCAGCGTTAACAACGCCAGACAGCATTTCGCGGGGTTGATAGCTCTGAGCTACCAGCGAGTGCTCTGGTTCGTACAACAGAGTTTCTAGAGACACTGGTGAACCGAGGTAAGCTAATAAACGACACATTTTTCAGGAATGGACTCCCAATAATTGTAGAGATTAAATTTTGAAGGTGAGAATTCCTTGAAAATTATATGATTATATGAATTTCTTTGTTGTCACGATCGCTTAATTGCTCGTTCGTACAGCTTACTTGTTGAAAACTGCTGTATCAATGACATATCGTCATCAAGTTCAACCAATACTAAATGTCATTGCAAGTGGGGAACTAAAAGCAAAGAATTTTCATCAGCAATTTCTTGTGACAAGCCGCTCCGCTGCACCTCGACGCCAAAGGAGACGAAAATGAAAAAACCGAAACTGTCTCAGTTACTTAGGTTCGCTGCGGTAATGCTGATAAGTTGCTCAGTTTTGTTCCTGGTTTGGTTGACAACTCCCCTACCTAAGATACTGGCTAGACCCGAGACTAAAATTTTTGAACAAGTTTGGCAAACCGTCAATGAGAATTTTTATGACCCCAAGTTCAACGGGGTAGATTGGAAAGCAATGCGTGAAAAGTATCAATCCCCAGCAACGCAAAGCAAATCAAACAAAGAATTCGCGATCGCCATTAACCAGATGCTGGCTGAATTGAAAACTTCTCACACCCGCTTTTATACTCAAGATGACCCAGCTTATTACCAGATTTTAGGCATTTTTGTACCCAGGAGCAGCGAGTTACAAAAGGAAATCACCAAATTTTTTCCCAAAGGCAAAATAGAATACAGTGGTATCGGTGTATTCACTAAAACCATCAATGGCAAAACCTTTGTCAGTTCCATTCTGGACAAAAGTCCCGGTGCGGAAGCCGGCTTACAAGTAGGTGACCAAATCCTCAGTGTAGATGGTAGTCCGTATCAGCCCATACAATCTTTTGCAGGCAAAGCAGGTAAGAAGG
>JANZYY010000128.1 GCA_026419705.1 Fischerella sp. | reverse complement strand
CGCTTCACCCCTAGACCGACTCGTAGCTGCTGCTTTTGGTGTCGCTGCGGTAGAACTCATAGATGAAGGTAAATACGACTACATGGTAACATGGCAAAATCGCCAGGTAATCGCTGTGCCAATCGCTGAGGCGATCGCTCAGTATAGAGCTGTTAATCCAGAGGATACTTTAGTCAAAACTGCTCGTGGTTTGGGTATTTATTTGGGAGATTGACTGTGGTGAGGATTTTCTACTACTGTCAAAGGTATTAATTCCGGTTTCCTGGTGGTGGGATTGCGTACAACTTTGACTAAATGAATGGTTGACTCTTGGCGATCGCCATCTTTTTCAAAACTAATTGTTCCTGTCGCTCCAGTGGCTTTAAAATTAGGATTAGCCATTACTTGCCGCAGGTTAACACGATTAGGAGAGGGCAGTTTCTCTAAAGCAGTCAGCACAGCACCTGTAGCATCATAAGCTAGTGCTGTATGCCAATTTACGGGAGTTCCCCACAATTGTTGAGCTTGTACTGCAAATTCTTGATTGCCAACACTGCGAAAATACCAAGGAATTGCTATAACTGCTCCTACTTCATTGTCAGCTATTCTTCCGATCATTTTGTCAGTCCCTAGACTATCTCCACCTACTATTAAATATTTAAAATGTTTAGCATATTCAATTACCTGCACCGCCCAATCTGAGGTCAAACCATCTGTAGTAGGAAATAAAATAATCACATCTGCATTTTTTTCTTTAACCTGATTGATTGTAGAATCTAAATTTTCGGAAAAAGGAATTTCTGCTACTACTTTTCCGCCTACTTCTGCAAATCTACTCTTCATTTCTATTTGCAGCGATTGACTATAATTGCTATTCGGATTAAAAAATACAGCTGCTCTTTGCTTATTCACTTGTTTGAGATAGTTAGCCAAAACCTTGGCAGTTTCGCGATTACTGGAAACAACGCGAAAAAAACAATTAGGATAAGCTGATTTGCATACAGTAGAAAGTTCTTCAGATGTAGATGTAGGAGAAATTAATAATAATTGCTGGCGTTGATAGGCTTCTATCGCTGCTAGAGTTGTGTCACTTCTAAAATGACCGATGACAGCTAAAACGTCGGATTTTGTTCCGAGATACTTGGCGATGTTGTGAGCATGTGTTTTTTTATTATGGTCGCTGACAATCAATACTTTTAAACCAATTTTTTTATTTTTATGTTTTTGATTAAATTCCTGCTGTGCTTGGGCAACACCCCGCAAAAGTTCTTTACTAGAGTTGATACTGTCGTTATTATGATCGCTAATAGGAGCAGCTACAGCTATTGTATAAACTTGAAAACCTGCTAATTGCAAACGGTAATTATTTAAATAAATCAATGTTTCAGGATCGCGTTGTTTTTGCCATGCTTTTTCTAGCAAATCAACAGCGAGTTGGTATTTGCCTGCAGCAAAGGCATTTACTCCTTCTTGCTTTTCTGATATTGTAGAAACATTCAACAAAACTTCTTCCCCACAACTCATATTATCGCCTGTTGGAAAATTCCTGAGCCAAATTTTTGTACATCCCTTGATGCCTGTAACATACCAATAACTACCACACAATGTGATTGCAAATAAAATAGCGGCTCTGGCTGCATAACCAAAGGAACGAGGTAGGGGAAATTTTTGATTGAGACGCTGCAATATGACCTGGGTATTTGGAGGTCGTTTTTCCCAGGAAGTTGCCATCATTGCATCTAATAAATTGCTGAGCGATCGCCATCTTAATTGATAAGTTAGATCAAATTTTGATATTGGCGGTACTTTTTCTCGCCACATCAACTTACCTGTTCTAGCATCTTCCAAATCTACCGGATGAATTCCAGTTAGTAAATGTACAAAAGTTCGTCCCAGAGCAAAGAAATCTGATTGCATTACAGTTTTGCCTTGTAATTGTTCTGGTGCTGCATAACCGCGAGAACCTATCAGCGTATCTCCAACTACTGTGTCTTCTTGCTGCAAAAAAGTTTCTGCCAAGTCCTTGACTGCGCCAAAATCAATTAATGCCAGTTGCCCATCAGATTTCAGCATGATGTTTGCTGGTTTAATATCGCGATGAAAGTAGTTTTTTTGGTGGACTTGTTGGAGAATTTCTACTAATTGTTTTAACCATATCCAGGCCTGCTCTGGTGTGATGGGTTGGTTGTTTCTATTTATCAGCCATTGCTGCAAATTTAAACCATCAATCTTCTCCATGACTAAACAATGCAATATTTGTTTGCTATCTAAGAATTCTAATTGAAAGTATGCATCTGTATCTACTTTTGGGATTCCTGGATGATTTAAGCGGCTTAATACTTCCACTTCCCTCTTAAATAAGTTAACTACAACCTCATTTTTTTTGGAATCACTAAAACGAGATAAATCCAAAACTTTCAGGACTTTGATTGTACCGGCATCATCTACTTCAAAAGTTTTGGCGAAGCCTCCTCTACCCAAAAGTTTAATAACTCTATAGCGATTTTTTAGTAAAAGGTTTTTCCCGCAGTTCCGACAAATTTTACTATATATATTCATCGGATCGCTTGGATTAGGACAATGAGGATTGAGACAATAACTCATAAAAACTACGGGATGATTTGTATTAATATTTTTCGGTAAAATCTCTGGAATGAGAGTGTAATTTATCTTCCCGCGTCCAGGCGCAGTAAATTATGTACTAAATGCTAAATGCATTCCATGGAGATTGACTTGATAACATTAATATTTTGATTCGATGATATTCATTTATATTATTTAGCAATCAAATAATCTTTTGATGCTTATATATTTTAATGTATAATAAATTCATAGTAGTTTGAAGCAGCATTTACAACTTATTTTGCCTTTGGTGAAAGTCAAGCCTGACAAATTCCACTCCATCAGACTGAATAAAAAGAAATCGATGAAACCAGATTTAGCCTCGGTAATACCTTTGACCTATAGCTATTTTCTAGGTTTCACACCCAAAGCTATTTTTCACTCTTTGTTTTATGTCCAAATCTGCAATTACAGTGACAGTGAAATTGTTTGCTGCGTATCAAGAAGTTTATGGAGTACCGGAACTGGTGCTGGAACTACCACCAGCATCACCGGTTGTCGCGGTTCGCGATCGCCTGATCGCCGAACATCCCGAACTGAATCAATGGCGAGATGTAACGCGGTTTGGGGTTAACTTGATATTCGTCGAACCAAATACTATCTTGCAAGACGGCGATGAGGTAGTGTTAATTCCACCTGTCAGTGGTGGGTAAGGTGGGGAGTGGGGGAGTAGTAAACCACTAACCACTAACCAATGTACAGACGCGCCATGGCACGTCTGGTACAACCACTAACTGCCTGTAAATTTAGCCAAATATCCGTAATAATACTGTTTATTTTGTATATGTATACGTATACAAATAAGGATATATACAGTAAGAGCGTTAGCCTGAAACAAAGGAGGATAATGCATGACTAAGGTGAACTACCTGGTCTGCACTTCCTCCTAATTTCTTGTTTTTGCATGTATAAAAAATAATGCAACACATAATCTCTAGAGAGATATAGATGTTGCATTACCATCTATCTATAAAATAAGCTATTTCACCCGTCCACGGAAGCGAATGAAACCATAGGAATTAGTGGGTGTACCGGAAGCAGTCGCATTGGGTAAGTTTCCTAAATTAACGACTACTGCACCATTGGTATTGGCACCACCACAGTCAATACTGGGATAAACTATTGTCGGATCTTCGCCAGGGGGGAAATACTGCGCCACATCTCCATCTTTAGCGTTGGTGAGAGATTCAATGTTACCGTTATATTGCCAGATAATTCCTCGGTCAGCGGTTGGTAAGCCAGTACCGTTTTTGATGGCAAAATTGTTAAAGGCAGTGGGGATGAAGGTGACATTACTGGGGAGGCGATCGCATATCAACACTTTGGGTGCAGTTGCATCACCTGCGGAGAGGAAGTAAATGGTGTACTCTATTTCATCGCTAGGACGAACTGTACCACCATTGAGTAGACCTTGTAAGTAATTATTCGGCCAGTTGGGGTTGTTGTCGTCAATATCGCGGGGTGTGGGTACGTAATTGGGGGAGTTGCTATTATTTACCCCATCGATGAGGTTAGTAAAGGATGATCCATTGATCGCGGTGATGCGTTTGACTAACAATACGTTGGGATTACTAGCAACAGGCTGATTAAACCCAAAATCAGCATTATTATAGTCTTGAATACCAGCGGGCAAACTAACAGCTTTGGTATTCGTGCCAGTGGTGATGGTTTTACCCGTCAACACCTGATTGGTATCAGTAACCTTGACAATGTAATTACCAAAAATCAAACCTGTAAAATCATAATTACCATTGGCATCGGTGGTTTGAGTATCAAGTTGCGGATCGGTAGCATCAATCACACCATCGCCATCAATATCCCGGTAGAGAGCGACCGTGACATTAGCAAAGCCCCCTTCCCCTGCATCTTGAACTCCATTGCCATTGATGTCATTCCAAACGCGATCGCCAATGCTAGAGGCTCCCTTTACGCATTCTCCCGCATCAGCACTACTGTGAGTACCAGTCGAATTTACAGTCCCTACAGTTTGGATAGTATTACCAGCAATTTCAATTTGAACAACACTATTAGTACCATTACGGAATGCCCAAAGTCTGCCTGTGCCATCTTTTGCTAATTGGGAAGACTCAGGGATATTGTCTACCAAATCAGTAAAGGTATTGGTGTTGAGGTTATAACTCCAGTATTTTGCCGTCCCACCACTAGAACCATAGATGACGCCATTATCACTGATTATAAAATCATCCCAGTCACCGTTGTTGAGTTGACCATTGGCTTTGCCTGCTCCATTAATATTTAAGGGAGTCACACTCTGGATGGTACGACCGTTGCTACCAGGGACGAAATTGACTTTGTAAATTTCAAAGACACCTGCTGATGGTGGATCTACCCCCAGATACAATGAGCCATTGTAGAATGCTGCACCCCCTCCACTCAACAAGGTAGCATTGGCAGGTAGTGATGAGTTGAATGAGCGAATGTTATTGGTAATGGTGATATGCGTATTGTTAATTGCATCCCAGGCGTAAACAGATGTCCCTTCTGCATAGTAAACTAAGTGGTTATTGTGATCTGTAGCTAAGGAGTTGACTGTACTTGCTAGGGCACCACTAGTCAATTGCGTGACTGCACCTGTTGGTGCATGAATTGCAAATATCTTGTTACCTGATTGTCCTGAATAGACTTCATTATACGGTGATTGACAGTAGGCATTACCACTAGGTGGGGGTGGAGGCGGATCGAAGCCAAAGTTGATATTGCTGATATTGGCTCCACTAACTGTAATCGCAACATTATTCGGTGTACCCAAGGTATAACCAGTAGGAATATCAGTATCGCTGGTATCAACTTGGATTTTGTAGTTACCGTTGGTGATATTGGTGAAGGTGTAGGTTCCATTTGCGGCTGTGGTGGTAGTAGCGACTACATTATTATTAGTGTCAAGCAGCTTGACAGTGATATTTGCAGGTAAAGTAGCTTCACCACTATCAAAGTCATCCCCATTGTCAGTATCTTCGTAGAGAGTACCGGAGATTGAGAAAGTAGCTGGAGCAATCACGATCTGGTAATCTTCAACCTCACCATCACTGTTGCTATAACCCGAAGCTGCAACTCCTGTTGTTGTGGTAAACCTAAATCGCATATAGGAAGTACCACCACTTGCAGTACTAGGAATAGTGATAGGTACAGAGGTAGTCGAGACGGTATTACTGGTAATGCTGCGATCGCTAATTACCTTCTCGCCTGCATCGTTAAAATCTCCATCACGATTCAAGTCAATCCAGCCACTCAAGTAACCGCTACCAAAGGTAGTAATATCTAAATTACTCGTGCTGCCAGCTGGGAGCGTTTGACCATTCAAAGCTTGACCATTGTATCTCACACCATCCTCGTCATCATACTTAATGGAACCTGCTCCATCATTATCGTCACCATCGGCATTGATGGATGCTTGATGAGCCGTTTCATGATCGGGTACTAGCCCATATCCTAAGGTAATATTAGAACCGACTGAATGTCCTGTTGAGCCGTAACTATTCGGGGTATCTCCGTAATCACTGTTATTAGTGACTAGTTCTTCAAACTTAGAAATCTCAAACGATAATTGCAATAACCTATGGGAAGTTGTATCAGAAGCCTGACCGTAGGCATTATCATTTTGAAGCCTGACAGTGACGCTGGAAACTTTATTTACACCATTACCACCATTGATATAAATTGCTCCTCCACGACAGGATATTTCGGTGGTAGTTGCTCCATCATTACAATTTCTCGTGCTTGTCCCCTTTAATTTCGCCTGATATTGCCCACCGAAAAAAGAACCTTCGCTGTACTGCACTTCGCTATTGCTACTGATATAAACACCATCAGGTGATTTCAGATAGATATCATCTGTATCAGTACCCCCACCAGGATTAATATCCAAGTCAAAGCCGGTAATGGTTAGCCTATCCACCTCAACTGGAGTAGTTGTATTTTTTTCAACTACTGTGATTTTTATATCCATGTAGGCAACATTGTCACCTGCATCGTTATCCCTCAAACGTACTGAAAGTAAATTGGAAGCAGCGTCAATACATTGACCACCTTGGTACTCGTTATCTTCACTGAGGACTTCCACTAGTAAGTCAAGTTGCTTGCCATTGAAGGTAGTATTTGTACCGAAGCGATAGGTAGCAATGCCACAATCTGTCCCACTCAGAACACTTCGAGTTCCACTCATCTGGATGCTGACTGCTTGTGCGTTCGGGGTCAGGAGGGGGGATATTAACAGAAACGGCACTAGCAAGCTAGCGCGTGATAGATGTCTCCAATGTTTCCGTTGGATAAAATTTTTCATCGTTCATATCCTATAAATATCAGTGGTGAGCTCGATTAATGTGGTAAATAAGTTTACAAATACTCGTGATTTCCCGGAAGCGCAGCATCCTCGTGATATTGGCGATCGCACTTAGACTTTCTCCAGTCTTTATATTTCCCAATTTGTACGCAAATCTACCACCTTCACCAACATTTACTGTGGCGATCGCTCTTAGATTCTTGAATAAAGGTTTCATTGCTGAATTTGGGAATGATGTATTCGTAAATGGTTTATATCTACGTAAAATTACCGTATTAGATCGCATGGACGTTGTAGAGACGCGAAATTTCGCGTCTCTACATTGGGGTGTGGGAATCAAATCCATAAATTTGCAAGATTATCCTTTTCTTCTTCCCATTTGGCAGGGTTATTAATGATGTATTCCCGAATGCGGTCTAAAGAACCATCGGCGCGAATGATATGGTCATAAAATCTGCTTTGCCAACCAAAATGGTCATGACCGTTTTTGCGACACCAACGCGTTACAGCAGATTTGTAGGAATGAATGATAGATTGCAATGAATCGGATTTTAACGGACCAAATTTATTGGATTCATCTGTTGGTTGTAGAGACGCGATATATCGCGTCTCTACATCTGTGGGACGGTCGATAACTACGATGCCGTGAACATGATTCGGCATAATGACGTATGCATCTATGTAGGTGTAATCAAAATGGTTGGGAATATCTGCCCAAAATTGTTTGGCGATTTCTCCAATTGCTGATAGATGCACCTCACCTGCAATAACATCGCCAAAGAAATGGGTGCGATCGCGTGTACAAATAGTGATGAAATACCAACCGTTAGCGGCATAATTGCGGTTTGGCAAACGGGTTGATTCGACTTGGTGTTTACCCTTAAATTTCGGTAGATTCATGGTTACAATTACATATTTCGTTGGTAATTCCCGGTGTGAAGACGCGATATATCGCGTCTCTACATTTGATTGGTAATTTCATGTCTCACCCCTTTGTATCCCCAGCGTCGCCCTCTTTAATTTCTCCACTAAGGCGTTGGTAGATTTTTGCTGCTGAGGCACTATGGGTTTTTGCAATCCAAAACCATCCCACAATTCGTTTAACTTCACCGTTAAACCCAAATAGGGACCGCCTGCGGAACGTGTTCCAGAAAAATTGCGGTCATCAACTTTACCAAACACATAACCAGCAGATAAGCGTAAGTTAGGACTAAGATAGTAACCTGCTTCAACTACAAAGCCCGTTTCAGTGTAATCACTTTGACTAATCACGCGCGCTTCACCGACTACATCCATGCTGTATCCCAAGCGATAGGTAGCTCGTAATTGCCCTAAATTTACCGTGCTAGTTCCAACTAAATCTTTAGCCAGGTAAGACTTACTGTTGCGCAGGGCAAACTTACCATAAAATTCCCATTGCCAATTGGGGGCGTAGATAGCTTCTACCGCAAAGGTATGGTCTTCGGAACCTGTACCACTTCCTAACAGGACAGTATCAGGAATCACGGCAGGATTTTTGCGATATTCATAACGCAGCAAGGCGTTAAATTTGTCGCTGCGGGGATCGCGATAGGCTAAACCTACTTTGAGGTTGGCTGTATCTCCCAGAGACGGGAAATTTCGCGTCTCTACACGATTAGCAGAACTTGCTTGTTGATAACGTACTAAGGCTGTAAGTGCTGGTGATATTTTACCTGTTGCGCCTGCGGTAATTACGGTGTTAGAACCACCTGAGGAACTGCGATGTTCATAGCGGGCGCTAGCTTGGAATTTGGGATTGTCGGTGTACTCTAGCCCAATGCTGTAGCTGTCACCGCTACCAAACCCCAGTGAGTAGCCACTTTGACCAACGGCGAAGGGTTGGGAATATCGCTGTCCTACTCCCGTGCGTCCAAAGAAGTTGCCGAACACGTGTTCGTAAGCAAGGTTGAGTTTTAAGCCAGGAGCGATAGTCCAACGGTTGTTGAGTCCAATGGCTCCTTGGGTAGTCAGTTCATTTGCTCCGCCTAAAATGATGTAACGACCTGTTAAGGTAGTATCTTTGCCCAGCTTGTGTTCGCCATTGACGCTAAAGCTGGTGATGGAGTTATCTTCGTATTGACCGCGAGTGAAAAACTGTTGCGCCAGACTGACATTGACGCCGGGAACTACAGCCCAATTCAATCCAAAAGCAGTCCGGTCTGGATAAACAGCATCTACATCAGAAGATAGGGTCAGTTCATTCAGTGCTTGGAAAGTCAGGGTTTTGGTAATAGGAAATGTGAGACGCGATCGCAATTGATCGGAGTTACCACTCAAAGCTTCTGGTGAGATCCGGTCTTCCCTATCCCGATGCACCCAGTCCACATCCACAGTTGCTTTACCGAAGCGCTGTTGAATACCTGCGGTAATCGTCGTCAGAGAATTATCAACTTTGCTTCCAGGAATCGCTTCAGTACGAGGTGCAAACAATTCCTCAAAGGTATCGAGGAGTTGGGGTGCAGTACCAAAATTGTCTTCGTGGTCGTATTGGAAGCGCAGGCTAGTTGTTGAAGATATTTGCCCTGTTAATTGCGCCCCATAGCGGGTTTGACCAGGGACAAAGCTGAGTGTTGCATCATTAGCAAAACCCGCATCAGTAGAGCGATAATAAGCACGTGCTTGCAAACCTTTCCAGATTTCTCCCTGTGCTTCGACGCGGTAGGCAGAACCGCTCACCTGTCCCGAAATGTCAGAACGATTGGTAGAATGGGCATATTCCGCAAATAATTTTCCTGTGGAACCCAAGGAAATTTGTGCATCTGCACCGTAGAGTTCAAAGTCGTGCATCCCCTGATCTTGTTGGAAGTAAGTTGTGCCTATCCAACTTTCCTGATTGAGGGTACGGTCAAAATTGTATTGCAGGCGACCGGCGTAGATATTGCTATCAGAACCACTACCTTTGTATTGGTAGGTGGTGACGATACGCCGGACTAAAACCTGTCCAAATTGATCTACATCTGTACGCAGGATCGGTTCTCGGAATAAAATCGTGCCGCGATCGTAATCAATTTCATAATCAGAACCCCGGTTTAGCTGTTTGCGTTCCAGTACGGTACCGGGACGATTGAGTTCTTCTAACTCAATAAAAACATTTTCACTACCTGGAAGCAGTAACCGGCGCGAGAGGAAATAGTAACCACTCGTACCATCAGGAGCAATGGTATCTCTTTGAAAAGCTTCGACGTTATTGCCATAGAAGCCAGTGAATTGCAGATTTCCTAGGTTATAGTTTGCCTTGAAACCATGCAATTGACGTGTCACTGCTGTAAATTGCTGGGATGAACGGCTAAACTCCTGAGTGTTGTAGTCACCCCACATGAAATAATCGGGATCTGCACCACGAGTCTTGGGCGATCGCTCCCAGCGGGCGTATACACTATCTATGGAAGGAGTGATGACTTCCGTTTTGGAACTGTCACCATAGACGGGATAATTTTGGTCGTTAAACTGAAAAGAACGAAATAATCTGGTATCGCAGTTGCAGTCTTCATTTAGGTTGCGAGAACTGTTGTAAGCACCAGTAAACAACCATTCTCCCATCGCCCCAGTCGCAAATACCGATGAGCGGACATTCAACTGAGTGTGATTGTCTTTGTTGGGGGGAAGAAAATCACGAAAACTACCGTAATAATCTGTACCCCTAGCACCCAAACGCACATCCACTACCCCAGTCACCAAACTAGGACGCAGTGCTGTTTCAAATTGCAGTTGGGTATAGGCTTCTAAATCATTGGCAATGGCTCGAATTCTGACAGTTTGAGCATCCAAACTCGATTTCAGCGTGCTGGTAAATAGCCCTTTTTTTGCCTGTACCTGAAATCCGGGTTGGTCTGGTTGGAAGTCTGTACCGACAAACTCACCTGCGGTAGGTATCAGGGTAACAACTGCATGACGGTGGGAACGGTTGCCATTTTCATCAAGGAGTTGACCCTTAACTGTAGCTGTGGAACGT
>JANZYY010000127.1 GCA_026419705.1 Fischerella sp. | reverse complement strand
GATAACGCTCGTGCCAATACTTGCCCATACATTCAAGTACAAAATAATACAGCGAAAGTAGAGCATGAAGCTTCTACTTCCAAGATTGGGGAAGACCAATTATTTTACTTTGCACAGCGGGGCATTTCCTCAGAAGATGCAGTGAAAATGATGATTAGTGGCTTCTGTAAGGATGTGTTCAATAATTTGCCGATGGAATTCGCCGTAGAAGCTGATAAACTGTTGAGTCTGAAGTTGGAAGGTAGTGTTGGGTAGTTCGTAGTAAGCACTCCAGTGCTGGGTTTGCTGAGTTTATTCATCAAAAAGCGCTTCAGCGCTTACTACAAACAGAGAAGTAAAGCGAGAGAACATGATTATTGAAAATAGTGAAGTAGTACTGTCAGTGCGTGACTTGACAGCGGAAGTTGATGGGACGCCAATTCTCACAGGTGTAAATCTGGAGGTGCGCTCGGGAGAAATCCACGCCATCATGGGGCCGAATGGTTCTGGTAAGAGTACTTTTTCCAAGGTATTGGCAGGACATCCGGCGTACGAGGTGACTGGCGGTGAAGTGATTTTCCAGGGGCAAAACCTGCTGGAAATGGAGCCGGAAGAACGCGCGAGGTCTGGAATATTTTTGGCGTTTCAGTACCCGTTGGAGATTCCGGGTGTCAGCAATTTGGATTTCTTGCGCGTCGCTTACAACGCTCGTCGGAAGGCGCAAGGTTTAGAGGAATTGGATGCTTTTGATTTTGACGATCTCATCGATGAAAAGCTAGAAATCGTCAAAATGGATTCTAGTTTCCTCAACCGGAGTGTCAATGAAGGTTTCTCTGGCGGCGAGAAAAAGCGAAATGAAATTCTGCAAATGGCGCTACTAGAACCGAAGCTGGCTATTCTAGATGAAACAGATTCAGGTTTGGATATTGATGCTTTGAAGATTGTGGCAAACGGGGTAAACCAGTTAGCTAGCCCAGAAAATGCCACAATCTTGATTACCCATTACCAGCGGTTGCTTAATTATATTGTGCCGGACTATGTTCACGTCATGGCAAAAGGAAGGATTATTAAGTCTGGTGGTAAGGAATTGGCACTAGAATTAGAATCCCGTGGCTATGATTGGTTGTTGGAAGATTTGGTGGGTGTGTAATGTCTATTCAGGTTTCTCCCAGTCCAATTCCTAACTCGAATGCAACCAATTTGACTTTAACTCTGATTGATAGAGATCCTTACCTGAGTGAATTGTTAAATCAGGTAACTGTATCAAAATCAGAGGGTTGCTTGCAAACACTGCGCGATCGCGCTGCTAACTGGGTACGTCATTCTGTTTTGCCTACAACCCGCGATGAAGAGTGGCGCTTTACCGACCTATCGCCTTTACGGCAGGTGAAATTTAATCATGTAGAAACGCGAAATTTCGCGTCTGTACAACCCAATATTTTACCGGAGGCAGCTAACTCTCGCTTGGTGTTTGTTAACGGTGTATATGCACCTGAGCTATCAGCCGTTTCTGGATTACCAGATGGAGTGATAGTTAGCAATTTAGTAGAAACGTTACGCCTAACGTCTCTACAATCCCGCATGCAGCAGTATTTGGCACAAGCAGAAGGGGCACTAGAAGTTTTTACTGCTCTCAACACTGCTGGGATAACCAACGCGGCGGTAGTTTGGGTTCCTAAGAATGTGGTGATAGAAACACCAGTTCATTTAGTGTTTTTTGCTACCTGCAAACAGCCAGCAATTTTTCAGCCGCGTTGTTTGATCGTGGCCGAAAGTGGTTCTCAGGTGAGTTTGATAGAAGAATATGCGACAGATAATCAGATACCTGCACAACAACAGGTGTATTTCACCAACGCGGTGACGGAAATTTGGATAGAAGATAATGCTCAGGTGAATCACACTCGGGTAGAGTGGGATGGCAATGAAGCTTTTCATATTGGGAAAACTGCCGTCACGCAAGGGCGTTGCAGTCGTTATACCTGTAATGCTATAACTTTGGGCGGGAAGATTTCCCGCCACAATTTGGAGATTTTGCAAACTGGCGAGCAAACAGAAACTATCCTAAATGGGTTAACAACCATCGCCGGGAATCAGTTAGCAGATACTCACAGCGCGATCGCGCTTAATTATCCTTATGGTACGAGTCGGCAATTGCATAAGACAATAGTAGGCGATCGCGCGCATGCGGTATTCAACGGTAAAATTTTTGTTCCCAAACCAGCGCAGTTGACAGATGCAGCACAGTTGAATCGCAATTTGCTACTATCATCTAAAGCTAGAGTTGATACCAAACCCCAACTAGAAATTACCGCAGATAACGTTAAATGCGCTCACGGTGCTACCGTTAGTCAGTTAGAAGATGATGAAATCTTCTACCTGCAAAGCCGGGGTATCGATCGAGAAAGTGCACGCAATCTGTTAATTAACGCCTTTGCTGCCGAAATTATCAACCACATACCAATTCCTTCATTGCGACAAACCTTAACACAAACCGTCAACAGTTATCAGTCAATCATCAATGACTAATAACTAATGACTAATGACTAATGAATAATGACTAAAATGACTTTTACCCAAGAAAGAACCCTTGCTAATAAGGTCCGTCTTGACTTCCCGATATTACATCAGGAAGTCAATGGCAAACCTTTAGTTTACTTTGACAACGCCGCGACATCTCAAAAACCTCTGCTTGTACTTAACACCCTGCGGAATTACTACGAGCAGTACAATTCTAATGTCCATCGCGGTATACACACCCTCAGCGCCAAGGCTACTGATGCTTATGAAGCAGCACGAGACAAAGTTGCTGCGTTCATAAATGCTGCATCGCGTCAGGAAATTGTTTTCACCCGCAACGCCACTGAAGCAATTAATTTGGTTGCTTACAGCTGGGGAATGAACAATTTGCAGCCAGGAGACGAAATTATCCTGTCGGTGATGGAACACCACAGCAATATCGTTCCTTGGCAGTTTGTCGCAGCAAAAACGGGTGCGGTGCTGAAGTATGTAGAATTGACACCAGAAGAAACTTTTGATTTGCAACATTTCCAAAAGCTGCTTTCCGAAAACACAAAATTGGTGTCGGTGGTGCATGTTTCTAATACTTTGGGCTGCATTAACCCAGTGGCAGAAATTTGCACTCTAGCACACAAATACGGAGCAAAAGTATTAATTGATGCTTGTCAGAGCGTCCCCCACATGCCCGTTGACGTACAGCAAATTGGCTGTGATTGGTTGGTCGCTTCCGGTCATAAAATGTGCGCTCCAACAGGCATTGGCTTTTTGTACGGCAGGTTGGAATTGCTGCAAGCCATGCCTCCTTTTTTGGGTGGTGGAGAAATGATTGCTGAGGTCTTTTTAGACTACTCTACCTACGCAGATTTACCGCACAAGTTTGAAGCCGGTACACCTGCGATCGGAGAAGCGATCGCCCTTGGTGCAGCAGTAGACTACCTCACCGGAATTGGTATGGATAAGATCCACGCCTACGAAGCAGAATTAACTGCTTACCTATTCGAACAATTAGAAAAAATTCCCCAAATTAGAATTTACGGACCGAAACCGGATGCAAAAGGTGAAGGTAGAACTGCGCTTGCTGCATTTACCACCAAAGAAGTCCATGCTAACGACTTATCGACATTATTAGATCAAGAAGGCATTGCCATCCGTTCCGGACACCACTGCACACAACCATTACACCGCTACTTAGGTGCTGCTGCAACTGCACGGGCAAGTTTATCTTTCTACAACACCCGTGAGGAAATTGATGTTTTCATCAATGCATTGAAGGAAACTATCGACTTTTTTAGCGGTATTTTCGGTGAAATGCAGGGTGAGTAAATATATGCCTATATATGCCGTAAATCTGCAACGCCCAAATTCGATCGCTGTAGAAATTTGAATCCCTACTTTGAAAGAAAGCCGTCTCAATGCCTTTTTGAATATTAGGTGGAAGGGAGTCAAAACAGTTCAGTTAGAAGGAGTCCCCCTCAATCCTCCGTATGCATTGGGGGACTAGGAAGTAAATTCTCCCCCTGTTTCTAATTAAAGAAATCGGGTATCTGCAACCCGAAAATTAAGTGGTGGATTTAGGAAGGCGATCGCCGTTAATTTTTGAAGTACTCTGGCAGAACGCAGCTATGTATTCCTACGCATAAATGCGATAGATTTGATAAAGTTGCTACGTATTTATTTTCCTCCATACCTAATGGCAGAGTGCAGAGCAATTATCTTTGTATCAAAGTTTACAAGTTTTTCTTGTGCCCTCCTGCCTTTCTTTGGTAATATTTTGATTTGCAAGTAGATAGTTGTTTGATTTTGTGTTAGTATTGCAAAGGAATCTCGGTTCTAATGGGTATCAGCCATTAGACGTAAGGGGGAAAGTCCGGTGCAAATCCGGCGCTGTCCCGCAGCTGTAATCAAGGCTTGCCTTGTGAGTCAGAATGCCCGCCGAAGTTGACTTGTGAATTTTGTACATCTGCGAGGCACGGATGGTTAATTACACGATTATTGTCAGGTCTAACATTTTAAAAGCACCGCATATCAAAACGCTACAGATGGCGGCTTTCCATGAAATAGAAAATTAATTCATTATCGATATTAAATTTTGATTAATACTGACAAAATAAGTATCCAGGTAATTATCCAAACGCTGGAATCTCAACAATTTTTTTGACACAGGATTGCGCTCGCTTTTGAGGGCGATACAAGCGTGTTAGCTAAATTTTTAGTCGGTTAATCATCATGCCGAAATTCTATCTTCACCGATCTGGGAAGATTCCTGCTGCTGTTCATCCTTTTGTTAAACAAACGGCTCTCCTCCAAGAAAAACAAAAGCCCCGTTTAGCTCCGGGGAAAATGATTCGAGGTGTGCAAAATATTGCAATGTCGATGTCTAGGAAGATTTCCATTGCGATCGCGGCTGGTGGGTGGATACGCCATCACTCATCCTCAAGGAAAAAGCTATGAGCAAACCGTTAGATCGACCTGATTAGAAGTTAAACTGCAGGTCCTGTTCCCGTTCTTTTAATCAAGGGTATCTGTGACCAAAAATTCACAGCTGCGAAACATTAGGCGTACAGTCAGGTT
The DNA here is from genome assembly GCA_026419705.1 of Fischerella sp. Lineage (GTDB taxonomy): Bacteria > Cyanobacteriota > Cyanobacteriia > Cyanobacteriales > Nostocaceae > PCC9605. Next base: position 5,899 of record JANZYY010000127.1, on the reverse strand, counting down.
TTAAAACAATGTCGGCCTTACTATATTTTGTAATTGGTTTTCTTCTGGTTTTACTAATTGGAATTACAGCTTATTTCCTAACTGCCCGCAAGTATCAATCCTCAACTACAGTCGCCAATTCCTACGACCAATGGACGCTTGACGGCATTCTAGAGTTTTATTGGGGTGAACACATTCACCTCGGTCACTACGGTTCGCCGCCACGACGCAAGGATTTTTTAGTTGCAAAATCCGACTTTGTCCATGAAATGGTGAAATGGGGTGGTTTGGATAAATTACCTCGTGGTACTACCGTCTTAGATGTTGGCTGCGGTATTGGGGGCAGCAGTCGAATTTTAGCACGAGATTATGGCTTTGCTGTCACAGGGATTACGATCAGCCCACAACAGGTAAAACGCGCTCAGGAATTAACACCGCCGGAGCTAAACGTCCAGTTTGCAGTCGATGATGCAATGGCATTGTCGTTTCCAGATAGCAGTTTTGATGTGGTTTGGTCAATCGAAGCAGGCCCCCATATGCCTGATAAAGCCGTTTTTGCCAGAGAACTAATGCGGGTACTAAAGCCTGGGGGAGTGTTGGTTGTAGCTGACTGGAATCAGAGGGATGACCGCCAAAAGCCGCTAAATTTTTGGGAGAAACTAGTAATGCAGCAACTCCTCGATCAGTGGTCTCATCCAGCTTTTTCCAGCATTGAGGAATTCTCCGAGCTTTTAGCAGCAACAGGATTAGTCGAAGGGGAGGTGATAACAGCAGACTGGACGCAACAAACCCTTCCTTCTTGGTTAGATTCGATCTGGCAAGGGGTGGTTCGACCGAGCGGATTTCTGCGTTTTGGATTGTCTGGTTTCCTCAAGTCTGTGCGCGAGGTACCGACGTTTTTGCTGATGCGTTTGGCGTTTGGTACGGGGCTATGCCGATTTGGTATGTTCCGCGCTGTGCGATCGCACTCATCCACTGAATTTATAGACGGAAAGTTTGCAAAGGAAACTCCCTCAAGCTTGGTGAGGTAGCGATCGCGCGATCGCCAATTTTGAGTTTCTAGCAATGACCCTCTCATACTGTCCTATCTCTGCTGTCAAAACTTCAACAAACTTTATATGCATAAAATTCCCGTTACAGTAATTACAGGATTTCTAGGCGCAGGCAAAACGACGTTAATTCGCCATTTACTACAAAACAATGGGGGACGACGCATTGCTGTTTTGGTAAATGAATTTGGAGAAGTTGGCATTGATGGCGAACTATTGCGTGATTGCCGAGTTTGTAATGATGAAGAAGACCCCAACAGTAACATTGTTGAACTTACCAACGGTTGTCTGTGCTGCACGGTGCAAGAAGAATTCTTACCAGCAATGCAAGAATTGCTGAAGCGACGCGCTAGCCTAGATTGTATGTTGATTGAAACCTCTGGACTAGCACTACCAAAACCATTGGTGCAAGCATTTCGCTGGCCGGAGATTCGCACGGGGGCTACAGTAGATGGTGTAGTGACTGTGGTAGATTGTGAAGCTTTGGCAACTAATCAATACGTAGGTAATTTAGCAGCCTTATTAGCACAACGACAAGCTGACTCTAGCATAGAACATGAAACACCAATTGAGGAACTGTTTGAAGATCAGCTCGCTTGTGCTGATTTGGTGTTGCTTACCAAGACCGATCGCGTTGACGAACAAACCCAAGTAAGGGTGCGGGATTGGCTCAAACAGAAATTACTCCCTGGTGTCAAAGTCATTCCTTGCCAAGAAGGTAAAATCAGTGGCGATTTGTTACTCGGTTTCAACGCTGCGGTGGAAGACAATTTAGATAGTCGTCCCAGTCACCACGACAACGAAGCCGAACACGAACATGATGACGGGATTAATGCAGTGCAACTACTGCTAGACCAGCCATTTGAGCCATCTGTCTTGGTCAAACGCTTGCAAACATTGGTACAGCAACAGGAAATTTATCGAATTAAAGGATTTGTAGCAGTTCCGAACAAGGCCATGCGTCTGGTATTGCAGGGAGTTGGTAATCGATTTGACTACTTTTACGACCGTCTTTGGCAACCAGGCGAACTGCGTCGAACAAGATTGGTGTTGATTGGTCGAGAACTCGATCGGGTTAGCATTGAATCACTGGTGTTGCGAGAAGAAGTAGAAATAGCAGATTTAGAAACCGCAAGTAATTCCATCAATTAAAGATATGGTATCAGCTGCTAAACTGAAGTTCTCCCATACTTTTGTACTATAAGCCTTTCAAAGCATGACTGTGCTTACATTCTGACAGCATCAAACTGATGTACTACTGGGTACAAATCTCTCTAAGCCTGATGTAGCAAGTATTTCGGCTGAATCACATTTTGTGTTTGCCTTTTGATTTTAGGGCGATCGCTGAGTAAAAACAAGCTAATACCGATTTGAAAAAAGAATGCGACAAATAGATATTGTAGAGATGCTTCAAACAGCGCGTCTGGTCATCAGGATCTGTTGCAAACATTTATTGAATCGGTATAAAACATGGCTACGGAGTTGCTAAAAGAGGTTCAGCCGTTTTGAATCAGGTCTGTACCCAGTAATACTATTGTCCTATCACCCTAAAAGCCAGGATTGACAGGACTTTTGGACTGATTTAGTTCATTTGTACGGGGGAAGTTCAGGCTAAAGAATTACGAAAAGAAGTTTTTCTTTTTTACTAAGTGGACGTGTGAATGCGATCGGAGGATTGCGATACCATGACAAAAAAAGAATGTGTTATTTCATTGAAAAAGGAACTGGTGAGAAATTTTATGAGCAAGTAGAGAAGTTGAATGAGTATATAAAACTGAGTGGGTTGAACAAGGTAATCAAGAAAATGATTTTCAGGCTAAGGGAACAAGAATATTAATTATTCTTGGTAACGCCAGTTATCATAAAAAGAAAGATATTCTCCAAAGAATCGAGAAAAATTTACCTAATATACAATTATATTTTTTACCTGCTTATAGTTCTGACTATAACTTAATTGAACTTGTATGTCATTCGGTCAAGGAATATATAGCTTATCGATTATTCCAGTCAGTTTCCGAGCTATAAGCATTATTAAATCACTGATTAAACCAGGATAAATTAATTATCAAATAGCACAGAAAGATTCAAAATCGAGGTAACGCTGTTATTGCAAGTTAAATGTGGAACAGCTTAATACTTCTCATTTCTACTGAATCGCCCATTGAGATCGCACAGTTAAAAGATATTCTTGTAATTGCTGGGCCAGTGTTGTAATGTAGGGAGGATGCATGATGGTAAAGTGGTTGCCATCTAAGATTTTTGTGTGAGTTGTGTTGGTAGTATATTGACTCCAGTCGGTGCGGGATAGTTTAGATGTGAGTTGTTGTGCAGCCCACCAGATGCAGATTTGAGCTTGGATTTGAGGTGGTTGGTGGTTTTTCAAGAGTTTTTGGTGGATTTCGGTTAGTTCTAGTTGTTTTTGCAATATTTCAATTGATACTTCTGATAGTTCTGTTGAAATTAAATTTTGTGATTGTCTCCAATTCATGATTAATTGCAGACGTTCAATAGCAGTTAAACTTATGAGTTGCTCTCGTAGTTGCTGCTGTTGCACAGCATCTAGCGTCATCAAAGCATCAACAAAAGTACTACCAAACACTAACGCTAATTCATATAAGGGATCTGGTGTAAAAGTTGGTGTATGATTTGGAAATAAGAACGCATCTACAAGCCCAACAAAATCAACTTTACATCCTTGCTGTTCTAATTCTTTGGTAATACTAACAGCAATGACTCCACCCATAGACCAACCCATGAGATGATAAGCACCATGAGGTTGATGTTGGCAAATGATTTCGGCGTATTCTACAGCCATATTTTCAATGCTATTATGCTCATCAAGTGAGTTGTTGAGAGCGCGGGACTGGAGAGCGTATACAGGTTGATCTGTTCCTAAACAGCTGGCAAGATGTTGATACACCATTACTTGTCCTCCTGTGGGATGAATACAGAATAATGGTGGTTGAGTTCCCTGTGGTTGAATGGGAACTAAAGATATAGGTGTTGGGGAAGCGTGATGATTTTGGATGAGAAAATTTCCTAATTCGGCTACCGTTGGATAGTGAAAAAGTGTACTGAGAGGTATATTGGTGTGAAGTTTTTGATTGATTTTTGAGATTAATTGTAGTGCTAAAAATGAGTGTCCGCCTAATGCAAAAAAGTTGTCATGGATGCTGATTTGCTGGAATTGAAATAATTCTGTCCAAGTTGCTATTAATAATTCTTCTACTTGGTTACTAGGTGGGGTAAAAGTTTGTGTTAATTCTGGTTGCGTCCGTTCGGGAATAGGTAGGGCTTGACGATCTACTTTACCATTTGCTGTGAGCGGGAAAGATGCTAACAACACAAAAGTAGAGGGGAGCATATATGCTGGTAATTTGGTTTGCAGAAAAGAACGTATTTCTTTGGTGGTGATGTTTGACTCCGGTTGGGGAACAATGTAAGCTACTAATTGTTGTATCTCTTTGACTTTTGTGACGACAACTTCTTTAACAGTGGGATGCTGTTTGAATGTGGCTTCAATTTCACCCAGTTCAATGCGATAACCGTTGATTTTGACTTGAAAGTCTTCTCTTCCTAAAAACTCTATATTCCCATCGGGTAAATAGCGTCCCAAGTCGCCTGTTTTATATAATTTTTCTTTGGTAACTGGATGAGTAATGAAACTAGCCTTTGTCTTTTCTTGGTCGTTACAGTAACCTTTTGCTAATCCGATACCGCCAATGTATAATTCTCCTGTCACCCAAACGGGACAATTTTTCAGAGATGTATTTAACACATAAATATATTGGTTTTTAAGTGGTTTTCCGTAGGGAATACTTTTCCAGTTGGGGTCAACTTGGGTAATTGGGTAATAAATTGACCAGATGGAAGCTTCCGTCGCTCCTCCTAAACTAATGATTTCGGCTTGTGGAGATAATGCTTGGATTTGAGTGGGTAAATTCAGGGGTATCCAATCACCACTCAATAAAACTAATCTGAGAGTACTAAATACAACTTGAGGATGATTTGAGCTATACTCAATTAGCATCTGCATGAAAGCTGGAACTGAGTTCCAAATTGTGATTTGGTGTTTGGTAATTAATTCACTCCAATGAGATGGATCTTTACTATTTGCAGCGTCAGGAATGACTATTGTTCCTCCTGCTGCTAAGGTGCCGAAGATGTCGTAAACTGAGAGATCAAAACTGAGAGCAGAAATAGCTAAGATGCGATCGCCTGAATCGATCCGAAAGCGTTCGTTAATATCTAAAATCGTGTTGACTGCACTTTCATGAGTAATCATCACACCTTTGGGTGTTCCTGTAGAACCAGAAGTGTAGATGATATAGGCTAAGTCTGTGGGTTTTGGGATTTGCTGGAATGGGCGGTGAGATGGTGGAGTTGGTAATGAATCTATACACAAAGTTGGGATGTTCTCTGGATATTCCAGCTTTTGCTGTGGTTCCCTTCATGAGCAGAAGCGTTATAGTTGTGATTGCGAAAGTTATCCCATCAATGACAAATGCTACTTCAATCCCCGCAGTTGCAATCAGCAAACCACCCAAAGCCGGCCCAATTAGCAAAATCAGTTGGGAAGTTCCTTGGCTTAAAGTATTACTTGCAATTAACTGTTCTTTTGATACTAGACTGGGGATAATTGATTTAGATGCAGGTATAAAAAAGCCGTCAAATATGCCGAAGCTAGCAGCAAAAAAGTAAATATGCCATAGTTGAGTCATTTTAAGCGCAACGATTGTTGCAAATAAAACGATTAGTAAACCACGCAAAGCATTGGAAACAAACATCACTAATCGTGGTGAAAAGCGATCGCTCACCACACCACCAAATAGCATCAAAACAGCACGGGGAATTGCTGCACTCATTAACAC
>JANZYY010000126.1 GCA_026419705.1 Fischerella sp. | reverse complement strand
GCTTCTAATACGTGAGCGCGCCTATCTACCCGGGTACCACGGGAAATTACGCAAGCCGACAAGTGCGCTTCCTCACCAATAATTGCACCATTCCAAAGAATCGGACGCTTGAGGTTGGCATCAGCACCAATGGTGACGTTATCCCCAATCACTGTTCCTGCCTCGATCTGGACTCTGGCACCGATGCGGCAATTATCACCAATAATGGCAGGGGCTTCAATTTCAGCTGTCGGATCGATGTAAGTATTTTGACCTATCCACAAACCAGGAGATTGCTCTTTATAAGGAAAGTCAAGCTTAACTTTACGATCTAATGCATCATACTGAGCTTCACGATAAGCATCTAAATGACCGACATCGCACCAGTAACCTTTAGCGATGTAACCAAACATTGGTTCGCCTTCTTCTAGCAACAAAGGAAATAAATCCTTAGAAAAGTCTGATTCCTGGTTGGCTGGCAAATATTCCAAAACCTCTGGTTCCAAAATGTAAGCACCGGTGTTAACAGTATCGGAAAAAATTTCACTAGTAGAAGGTTTTTCTAAAAATCGTTTAATTCGGCCTTCTTCATCAGTAATCACTACTCCAAACTCTATTGGGTTGGGAACACGAGTCAAAATCAAAGTTGCTTTCGATTTTTTTTGTTTGTGAAATTCAATTGCTGCTGACAGATCAAAATCTGTGATACTATCACCGCTAATTACTAAAAAGGTTTCATCTAGAAGTTCAGCAATGTTTTTCACACAGCCTGCTGTACCCAAGGGCTGATCTTCTTCCACAGAGTAAGTAATCTGTACGCCAAAATCGCTGCCATCTTGAAAGTAATCTCGCAAAGCATCAGGTAAATAATGCAGTGTGGCAACTATTTCTGTAATGTTATGCCGTTTGAGAAGATTAATAATGTGTTCGGCAATTGGTCGATTTAGGATAGGTACCATAGGTTTAGGCAGGTCGCATGTGAGCGGACGAAGCCGCGTTCCCGATCCTCCTGCCATCAGTACTGCTCTCATAGATCCTCCTTAGGCTATTTGCACCACTTGCTGCATCAAGATTAAATCAGATTAAGTTCTATCTCCTTTCTTTAGTGTCCTATGGATATTGAAATTTGAGGAACTTCCACAAGATGCATCTAGCTAGGTGTAAGTACATCTACTCATCACACTAGCTTGTTTGTTGATACAAGATCAAGCTGCTAGTTGTCCTTGAATAATGACCAAGCGAAAACAAAAAATAAAAATCCTTTTATTTTTCGTTTTTATTTCTGCTTCTTGACTTGATTTTTACGTAGCGGCTGATTGCTTTGTTGGTGAACTATAACTGGATACTATGAGGAAGCCTACTTTAAACTGGAATATAAGGTTTTTTTGCTTTTGGAGTTGATTGGAATGGGTGGATTAATTACCTTTGTCATTTTAATAGTTTACGCAGGTGGTGCATGGAAGTTCTGGAGTGGATTTAAAAATACAAACTTCACTCCCAGCTTGGGCAATCGCCTGATGTTATCCTTGCTTTGGCCAGCTTTGTATATTGCAAATAAGTCTTATCGTCAAAATTTTAGAAAGGCGCTCAAGGGCTAAAGAGAATTCTTAAATTTCCAATAATCATAAGAACTAGGCGGTGGGACGAATCTGATGAATTGGTGGGACTGCTGAAAGCATTTTTTGAGCAGGAACACTCGCCCACTTCCAAGTTTCTTGCTTCTTACCCAAATATATGAACGTTGCTAGTTTGGCTCGATAATTTAAGTTTTGTAAATTTAGATAAATTTTTACAAGATCACCCTTACACAGCGGTGATTTCCAAAAACGCGATCGCAGTGTGTCAAAAGTTGCAAATTTTCGATCCACGCTACAAACAAAGTTTGCTAAGCTACTTCACTCACAAACAGCTTGGGAGGCTGCATCAAAGGTAGGATTTCCACCAAAAAAGATTTGCTTGCGTCCTCCCATCTCAGCTAATTTACAAAGGGTGCTATGGCGTTACAGTGAATTTCCTGAGTTATCACCAAGGCATCAAGCACAGCAGGAGGAGAGAGAGGACGTCAAACGAAAAAACGAAAAGCTGCAGCAGAGTGAGATGTAAAGCTAGTAATCATTACTCACCCAGAGGTTGACTATTCGCAGCAAACTAGTGATTTGTCAGAGGCGTTGGAGTTTTGCCAAAAGCATGTAATTTGTGCGTGAACTGGTAATTTCCGAATTACCATCTTTTTCCATTAGTGAGGATGTTGATAGCAGCACCAGCAGCTGCACCATCAATTGCATCGCCAGCAACATGTCTGGTGTTACCACGAAGAATTGTACCAGTTACTGCACCAGCAGCTGCACCGACACCGATATCTTGGCCTGCGTTACGATATACACGGTTTTGCGGTTGTTTTCTAGTACCGTGGACGGCGTTGACAGCAGCACCAGCAGCCGCGCCCTTAACGGCATTGTTTAAGACAGAACCACGTCCTCTGATCGCACCGGATATGATACCAGCCCCAGCTCCGATCGCAGCATCTTGGAGGATGTATTCATCGGCAGACGCAGGCTGAGCAGGAACCAAGCTAGCACCAGCTACACTTGCAGCCATGAGGCTAGGTAAAAATACACGTTTCAAAATCTTGTTCATAGACATACCTTCTCCACTGATGATTGAATTTGTTTGACTCTACTTTCAGTCTAAGTAACAGCAAATTTTGTTGCATGAAAAATTTTTCATGATACCCGTAAAAATACATGTTCGGCTGCCAGTTTTGTGATTGGCACAAAGTAGAAAGCTGTAAGGTATTGAAGATCTTTTGTGAGGATCTCCATAGTCGTTAGTTATTGCTTCGCGTCAAATCGGAGTGTTTTTAAACGCAGATGTACGCAGAATCAACGCGGAGCTAAGCAGAGTTTTTTTGAGTTTTATTCGTTAGGAACTGATGAAATTTTGTATCTTGATGTGATTCAAAATGCCTGAATCCATTCTTTGATAAGGTATTCTGTCCAAATACCATTTTGCCAATAGGGGTCATTTTCGATTAACTGGCGTACTGTTTCTTGATCTGGTGCTTCATAAATTCCAAATACTTTGGTTAAATCTTTGGTAGGACCAATTGTAATTAACACACCAGATTCTTTCTGTTTTGCCAGTCCATCTAAATGTACTTGTCGGTAAGGAGCACGTTTTTCGAGGACATCTTCGCAGTAAGTTCCCCACATTATATATTTGGGCATAGGTAATTATTTCTCAAAATTCAAAAGGTCTGATTTTGTTGTTTGTTGGTGGTTCTTAGTTGTTTGGATGTTACTGATAATTTCCCAATAACCAACAACCAACAACCAACAACCAACAACTTTTAACTTCTCAAGGTGACACCAAATTTTTCGACTAGTGTATCGCGAATTTTTTGATGCACTGGTTCAACTTCTGCATCGGTAAGAGTGCGATCGCTGGCTCGATAGATGAGACGGAATGCCAAACTTCGCTGTCCTGGCGGTACATGTTCGCCACGATATTCATCAAACAATTCCACAGACTCTAGCAAATTTTTGCCCGCGTGGTTAATTGCTTTTTCAATTTCGGCAACTGTCACTTTCACGGGTGCGAAAAAGGCAATATCTCTGTCAGTTGCTGGATAGGTGGAATAAGGTTTAAATGTCGGTACAATGATTTCCTCTCGATCCAGTGCGTCCAAAAGTACATCTAGGTCTAGCTGAAATACGTAAACCGCTTCTGGTAAGCCTCTGTCGTAGCGCAGTTGGGGATGCAGTTGTCCAAAGATCCCCAGTCTGTTTCCTCCAATCCACAAAGAAGCAGTGCGTCCTGGATGCAAGCGTTCATCGCGGCGATCGGGTTGATATTCTACTTGCAAACCCATCTGCTGAAATACGCTTTCGAGTATGCCTTTGGCTTCAAACCAAGTCATGGGTTGTTCGCGCCCACTTCTTGTCCATTTGCTGGAGGTGCGATCGCCTCCCATAATTCCACCGATAGCATCTGCTTCTTGTAAGCCGTTTTCTTCTTGCCAGAAAATTCGTCCAATTTCAAAACCGTTGAGGGGACCGTTACCTTGTTCTAAGTTGTACACAAAAGCATCAATTAACCCAGAGATCAAATCAGTTCGCAGGGCTGAATATTCTACAAATAACGGGTTTGCCAGGGCTATCTGTCTGTCTCCCCCAGGCTTGACTAGCGAGTAGTGCATTAATTCTGTCAAACCTTCTGCTCGGAATGCAGCTCGCAATTTACGGAGCATTTCCACATCGAAAGGTAGATAACCTACTGCTGATTTTTCAGGTAGGGTGTCGCAGAAATTATCGTAGCCGTAGAGACGGGCAATTTCTTCGATTAAATCAATTTCTCGTTCTAAGTCGCGGTAGCGGTAGGGTGGTACTTTTACCATCCACTTATCTTCGCCTAAACAAGTAAGTTGACATCCTAATGCTGTCAAGATGCGCTCTACATCTTCGGCTTGCAGTTCTCCAGTTTCTTCTCCCAAATCAACAGGTCCCAACACCTGATTAACTCGTGCTAAACGCAGTTCTATCGAACGTGTCCAAGTAGATGGATCGGGACGAGTGTCGCTAATTTCTTGAGTGACAAGGTTTCCCTGAGCAAGTTCGGTAATTAAGGTTAAAGCGCGGCGTGTGGCTATTTCCAACTCGGCGCTGTTTACACCCCGTTCGTAGCGAGCAGAAGACTCACTTCTTAAGCCCACGCTTCGAGAAGAACGGCGAATGGCGACGGGATCAAATAATGCTGCTTCTAATAAAAGGTTTTGCGTACCTTCATGGACTTCGGTTTCTTCGCCACCCATTACTCCCGCTAGAGCAACGGGTTTCTCGTTGGCGGTGATGAGTAAGTTTTGGGTAGAGAGGGTACGAGTTTGTCCGTCCAGAGTTTTTAGGGTTTCTCCGTTGTTGGCAAAGCGAACGCCGATGTGTAGGGACGCGCTACCTCTGGTCTCTACACCAGCAATTGATTTGAGGCGATCGCGGTCGAAGGCGTGCAGGGGCTGTCCCCATTCCAACAATACATAATTAGTAATATCTACTACATTATTTATTGGTCGCACTCCTGCGGCTCGCAAGCGCTGTTGCAACCAATCAGGAGAGGGTGCAATTTTTACTTGTTCAATTACTGTACCAATATAAGTAGGGCAAGCTTGCGTATCGGCTACTTTAATTACTAAATTTCCCATTCCTTGGGGAACCGAAACTTCACCAGGTTCAGGAATAGTTAGTTTTGCACCTGTCAGGGCTGCGACTTCCCGCGCTATACCTACCATACTCAAAGCATCAGCCCGGTTTGCAGTCGCAGTTACATCTAAAATTACATCATCTAAACCCAACAGCGGTCGGACGTCGCTACCCAGTAAGAGATTTTCCTGGGTAAAAATATGAATTCCATCCACATCGCCAGGCAAACCCAGTTCTTTGAGAGAACAAATCATCCCATTCGACTGGACACCGCGCAGTTTTGCAGGTTTAATCTTTAAATCGATATTTGGTAGGTAAGTACCTACGGTTGCAACTGGTACATAGATATCAGCACGGACATTGGCAGCACCGCAGACAATATTGAGGATTTCTCCTGTACCGATATCAACTTGACAAACACTTAATTTATCAGCATTGGGGTGGGGTTCGCACTCAAGCACTCTCCCAATCACAACACCATCTGCCCAAGTGCGGCGATCTTCAATATCTTCTACTTCAAACCCTGCCATTGTGAGGGTTTCTGCTAAATCTTCCGGGCTAAGTTTTACCTCGACTAGTTCCTGCAGCCATTTAAAAGAAATACGCATGGAATGTATGTGCTTGTGCGAAATTTTAGAACTGAAATGAGAATGCAAAGACTATTTTAGAATTAATCGACAAAGTTCCTCATGCACTGCAAAAAGCAATTTCATTTCACGAAGTTGATTTAATGAAGTTTGGATGCTCTATAAGAGCCAGGAGCTGCTAGTTCCGGTTTCTCGTTTGCACCCTTGAAAGGTAGTAACGAGGGTTGGAGACTCTCTGTTGGAGCTGCTGTAATTGGTGCAAGATCGCCGTCGAATGGTACGAACAAGTTTTCGGTATAAAAAGGCGATTTATTAGTTGTCTTTGCTGCCTGTACAAAAGCCCTGCATGCAGGAACAACAAAGGTGATGAAAACACATAAACCCTGAGGTAAATAAAATCATAGATACGTGATATTAAGCAATGCTAGTAACAATTATTAGTTCCAGCTTCTGGGGTCATACAAACTCTTGAATTCTTTGTTTCCTTTGTGTCCTACCGTCCGGGTACTGTGCGAGCAGCTGCGCTGCACCCGTCTACATGGAAGACTCAGGGTCCTCACTCCCTTAGGGACTGGGAATTGGGGGAGAATCCCCAAGACCGCGCTGGTTCATCACTAGCGCGTCTGTGTGTTCTTTGTGGTTCATGAAATTATTAATATTGTCTGGGTGGGATTAATGAATTTTTCCTCTCCTCTAAATATTAAAGTCGAGGCAGTGTCAACAGTGTAACCGTCTTATCTCCATTCCCACTCGCCAATATCTTCCCATCTTGACTAATAGCAATACTGTAAATCGCACCTTCACCAAGGGTAATACTATTTAGTTCCTTGCTCGTATCCACCTGCCATAACTTAATCGTTTGATCGTAACCACCACTGGCTAAAATTTTGCCATCCGGGCTAAAAGCAACAGCATAAACTTCATCAGAATGTCCGTTCAGATTACTCAGTTCTTGACCAGTTTCTACCTGCCATAACTTAATTGTCCGATCTTGATGACCACTGGCTAAAACTTTGCCATCTGGGCTAAAAGCAACAGCATAAATTTTTCCCATCGAACCAGATTTGCTTTTGAGGGTCAGAAATTTATTTTGTGTTAAACACCAAATTTTAATAGTTTGATCGCGATCGCCACTACCACTAGCTAGCATTTTACCATCAGGACTAAAGGCAATGCATAAAACTTCATCTGTATGTCCTGTCAGCGTCTGTATTTCTTTTTGGTTATCTAAAGACCAAAGCTTAATAGTTTGATCTTGACTACTGCTAGCGATAATATTGGTATTGGGGCTAAAAGCAACAGAGTAAACTTTATCTTTATGTCCTATCAATTTACAAATTTCTTGTTCTGTGACTACATTCCACAATTGGAGAGTTTTATCGTCATTACCACAGGCTAAAGTTTTACCATCTGCACTCCAAGCAACTGAAGTCACTCTTCCGGAAGCTGTGAAGGTACGATGTTGCTGGGTATCTGTGTACCAAATTTTAACAGTTTTGTCATAGCTACCACTTGCTAAGATTGTCTCCGAAGAGTTAAGGGAGTGCGGACAGAAAGCAACTGATACTACCCGTTCAGAGTGTCCTTGCAGAGATAGCGGAGATTTGATGTTTTGTGTTTGTTTTGAGTGTGATGTTGGTGCAGCCACTGGTGCTAAAACTTCCGCTGTTTTAGGTTTTAGCTGAGGCTGTAAGTCTTTTTGTTCCTCAACTGGAGATGGATTTTGCACAATTCTGATTTGCTCTTGAGGTGTTACTAATGTTGGTAGTGTGATATTTATTTGTGCTTGTTGTTTAGTGAGAGACTGTGTTAATGTTTGCATTTCAGTCTGGTATAGAGCGATCGCATGCCTAAATTCTTCTATTTGTTTTTGAGTACTTGCACTGAAATTTTGTATGTAAGCATTTAGTTGAGTTAGGTACTGTCTAATCGGTTGAAGTTGTTGTTGAGTATTTGTATTTAATTGTTTTGTAAATGTCTCGATTTGTGCTAGCCGCTGGTTGAAAGCATCAATATTAAGTGCTTGCTGCAACTGTTGGAGTTGATCCATGTGCTGCTGAGCATTCGTATTTATTTGTTGTGTAAAGGTATCAATTTGTCCCAAGTGCTGTCTTAAAAACTCAAATTGCTTCTGAGTACTTGTATTCAACTGTTGAGTAAAGGTATGGAGTTGAGCAAGCTGGTGTTTGAGTGGTTCTATTTGTTGTTGAGTAGTTGTATTTAACTGTTGGGTAAAAGCATCAAGTTGGGCAAGTTTTTGTTGAACAGAGTCAGTATTTTGCTCCTGTTGGTTTCGCTGTAATTCTTCTATCTTTTGTTGAGTTGTTTGACTCAACATATGGGTATAGTTATTAAAGTTTTCCAGGCGTTGTCTAAAAGGATCGATGAGTTGATCGAATTGGGCGATCGCATTTTGCTGATGCTGCTCGTTTAAACGCTTTAATCGATCTCGATTAACTGCATTCAAACCAAGAACTACAGTTAAAGGGGCTGCTGCGTAGACAACCTGTTGAGTTACTGTCGCCACCAAGGTTCCAATTGCAGACGCACACAGGGAAATATACTCAGTAACTTCTAGCCAGTGGAGTTTGGTCATAATTTCAGTAGACTGCCATGGTTGTGGCTGGGAGAAAAAACAGCTAGAATGCGCAACGTGGTTTTAGGGCTTATCCTCTTCTTTATTTTCTGCCAACAAAGTTCTCCAATCTGTGCTGAGAATTTCCCATTACCTAAAGGTAATGCTAGCGAGTGTCAGCCCGAAGATAGATGAGCTTTGTTTTTGTTTAAAAATGTTAAGGCGATCGCGCATACTAAAAAAAGGTGTCAGAGTGATTTGGGTGTGAGAGGTAATACCATTTTGAAAACAGAATGCGACAAGCAGACAATTTTGTGGAAACGCACCATGGCGGTTCTCTAAATTTCAAATGGTTTCAAGGCATGATTAACAAAAAAACCAAATTCCTCAACTGCTGTTTCGTCACACCCCTATCCTCTTACACTCTTGCATCTCTGTGAACAGAACTCATGCTCGATCTGGTTAAAAATCCTTTTGACACCACCCAAACTCCTCACAGTGGCTATCACTGGGATGGGAGTAACCGTCGCTTTTTTGAAGGTTGGTATTACCGCGTCACGCTACCAAGGGAAGGGCAATCTTTTGCCTTTATGTACTCTATCGAAGACCCTACCGGTGGTAAACCCCACAGTGGTGGTGCAGCACAAATCCTGGGACCAGATGATGAATATCTGTGTCGTACTTTCCCTGAAGTCAGCAAATTCTGGGCAAGACAGGATGTGCTAGCTTTGGGTCATTGGGGCAAAACAGACCTAAATATCCAACCCCGCTACCTTCAACCCCCAGAGTTTGAAAGTCATGTCAAACAAGGCTATCAAGCGACAGCTACTCTAAATCAAGGGGAAATCAGCGATCCCGGTACTGGTAAATATTGCCGTTGGCAATACCAAATTCAGCCCGTATACGGTTGGGGTAACCAAAATAGCATACAGCAATCAACAGCAGGTTGGCTGTCATTTTTGCAGATTTTTGAACCTGGATGGCAAATCCTAATGGCGCATGGGTTAGCTAGCGGTTGGATAGATTGGAATGGTAAACGCTACGAATTTACCAATGCGCCCGCTTATGGCGAGAAAAATTGGGGTGGTGCTTTTCCCAAAAAATGGTTTTGGGTAAATTGTAATAGTTTTATAGACAAACCCGACCTGGCTCTAACCGCTGGTGGTGGAAAGCGAGGAGTATTATGGTGGATGGAATCTGTCGCTATGGTTGGCTTACACTACCAAGGTCAGTTTTACGAATTTGTTCCTTGGAACTCGCAAGTTAGCTGGAATATCGAGCCTTGGGGTCGATGGCAAATACAAGCACGCAATTCACACTACGAGGTTGAGTTGCTTGGAACTACCGACTTACCAGGTACTCCTCTGCGTGCGCCCACGGAAAATGGTTTAATATTTTGCTGCCGTGATACTCTGCAAGGACAGTTAAATTTAGAACTGCGAGAATTAAGTAATGGTCAAGGAAAAATTATCCTGAAAGCACACAGTTATGTGTGTGGATTAGAAATAGGCGGCGGAGGTTGGAATAACTGCTGGCAGTCTGGCTAAAAGTGATATCATGTAAGGTGATATCTATTTTATTTGGGGCTGTAGCTCAGCTGGATAGAGCGAGCGCCTCCTAAGCGCTAGGTCGCCGGTTCGAATCTGGCCAGTCCCGCTGTCTAAAAAAAAGTTAAATAAAATACCAGGAATACTTTGCATCTGCACCAATAGTAGATACAATCGAGCATCGAGCCGGAAAGTGCCTGCTCATGTGAGGTATTTATGACGGTCTCCCAACTAGGAAAGGAAAATAACCCAGATACTGACATCTTGTAGTATGCCCTGCGGCAAGAGCTACTCTCTCTTGAAGCCGAGTTGAGGAGTAAAAAGCTCTTTAATTCTCGTGACCGGGTTCAACCCAGTCAGGAGTAATTCGGAGCTTGCCTGTAGGCTATCGCAAGTGATGCAAGATGTAACGATATTAATCTGGATGTATTTTTCCCATTTCTGTTATATTATTCTTCTTTTTCAAGAAAAATCTGTTGAAGCGGCCGAAGTGATAGAACCTTGAAAAAGCTACTATTTAAAGGCATTTCTTCTCATTTAACTATCCTCGCCCTACCACTAATGTTGTTGTGGGGTTACAAAGAAATCCAAGGTCAATTGGTACAACCGCAAGCGATTTTAGTTTTGGGTGGTTCTACCAAGAAGTTAGAAAGAGAAAAGTTTGCAGCAGATTTTGCCCGTAAGCATTCCAATCTACCTATTTGGATTTCTGGTGGTAGTCCTCCTAGGGTCACAAGAGAAGTATTTGCCAAAGCAGGAATTAATACTCAGCGGTTGCACTTGGATTATCGGGCAAATAATACAGTAGAGAACTTTACAACACTGGTGGATGATTTGGAAAAAAGTGGAGTCAAAAGTGTCTACTTGGTTACTTCTGATTACCATATGCGACGTGCTACTGTCATTGGTGAAATTGTTTTAGGTAGTCGGGGAATTAGTTTTAAACCAGTACCAGTACCTTCCAACAATTCCCCTGAACCAATCGCAAAATCTATCCGTGATGGAGTAAGATCCCTAGTATGGGTAGCCACTGGTTATACAGGTGGAAATGAAGATCGAGATAAGTAAGTAGTGGTGCATCAAGGCTAATTTGGTGCATAAATATAAATCTTGTGGTGTAGATCGGACAGTCCCTGTCTCTTATACA
>JANZYY010000125.1 GCA_026419705.1 Fischerella sp. | reverse complement strand
AGATGTGTATAAGAGACAGATATAACTATACAGCAAAACATATAGATAGAATTTACAATAGTTCTTTTCTGAGATTTTGCACTCTACTCTGCGGCAAGGGCTTAGTGCTACGATTGCGAGAGCCAGGGACTACTAGTCAGTCCTCTTACCACCCTTCAACCTGCTAGCAAAGGCGGTGGGCTGCTGCTGTTTCCACATTGTTGCAAATGTTGCAAGATGGGAATTTCAAACATTAATTTAATTTATTGCCGATGCTGATTTAGCTCTCCTTCGCTAAGTTGGTTGATTTAATTAGAAGTTTTTTTGCTGATGTCTCAGCATCAATCAAAAATTTAGGGGCTTCAGATCCTTTTAGCAGAGGGAAAAACATTTTTCCTTCTCACCCACCTGATGCTAAATGCCTAATGCCCATTTTCATACATGGCGGTGAAATTTTTTCATTGGGACTACCAGATAACACGCTAGAAAATCTTATTAATTTCAAGCGATCGCCAAAAAAGGTAAGTAATGCTCACCTCAAATCTTAAGTTAAGCAAGTATTTTGGTTAAACTTACCAGCTGAAATGCACAACGCTTTTGATTTAATTTTCAATCGCACAAGTTTGTCGAATGTGGAATTCAAGTGAGGACAAAAGATTAAAAGCTACTCATCCTAATCGTGATAACAGTGATAACGATAGTGAATGCGGTAAGGGTTTCTGTAATATTCTCGATAATTGACTCGATAGCGCGGGCGAATTAAACGATACTGAATCAAAGGTCTATGGTAATACTTTCGATACACGCGATAACGCCTTGGACGATAGATATAAATTCGGTAGCCACGATCTCTATAACCACGGTCGTAATGCCGATAGTGTATTTTACCATCGCGATTGTACCGAATAATAACATCAGCTTTGGCAGCTTCCCCAAAACCTAAAGTTGCAACCGCAGACAAAAATGTTGCTAAAACTACTGAAGTGAAAGGTTTCATAACCTTACCTCAACAAAGCCGTTTTAAATTTATTGTTGCAATCTTTATAAAAAAAGGTATTTACTAGCAAAAACTCGTAATAATATAGTTGGATACCTAAAACCCGATTCAGTAATTTTTAAGCAGGCAAATAAGATAGGGGAATTTCTCGCTTGTCTGGTGCTGAGCACTATTTCAGATGTTGATATCCCCATTATCCCCCGTGTGTGTTGGGGAGTTTGCAAGTAATTCTTCCCCCTTTGCTAAGGCTATGGGGGATCTCAGAGGACAGAGAACACGCCCTAATATCGAATTCGTGGATCTACGCAGGCATTTAAAATATCAATCAAAATACTTGCTCCAACAACAATAGCTCCAAAAAATACCATGATTCCTTGGACTGTGGGATAATCTCGCTCGGAAATTCCTTGATACAATCTATTTGCTAATCCAGGCCACGAAAATGTGACTTCGGTTAAAATTGCTCCTCCTAAAAGGGAAGCAAATGTCAATCCTAGGACGGTGATCACCGGAATGAGAGCATTTTTCAAAGCATGGGAAAATAAAATTGTTTTTTCAGGAATACCTCTAGCTCTAGCAGCCTCTACATAATCTGCTTGCATTGTTTGCTTTAAATTCACACGCACAATTCGCTCAAAAATGCCACTGAGTAGGATTCCCAGGGTACAACAAGGGAGGATGAGATATTGTACAGCTGTGAAAAACTGAGCAAAGTTACCTCTTAAGAGACTATCGATGGTATACAAACCAGTGATAGTCTCTGGAGCTGGTAGCGTTGCAGGATAGCGCGTTCCCAAGGGTAACCAGTTCAGCTGAACAGCGAAAATTAATTGTAATACCATTCCTGCCCAAAACATGGGTAGTGAGTAGGTGACAATTCCAAATAATCTTCCCCCTACATCTACAGCGGTACCAGGACGGGATGCAGAAATAATGCCAACAGCAATACCAACAACCAGAGCAATCGCGATACTATATATAGCTAACTCAGCTGTCGCTGGGAAATATTGCCAAATGATATCCCAAACTTGTTGTCCTCGACTAGCTATGGATTTGCCCATGTCGAAGCGTAGCAAGTTACCTATGTAATTGAAGTACTGCAACCACAAAGGTAAGTTTAAACCGAGTTGTTTGCGCAATTCCTCTTTAGCACTTTCTGGTGCGCGCGCACCCAAAATTGCATCAACTGGATCTCCAGGTGTTGCTCTCAGCAAGAGAAACACGATAGTAATAATAGTTAACAACTGGAGTGGAGCTAACAACAAACGGGCTATAATGTAATAATTTATGGCTTTGGAACGGGACATAGTAATTTTGGTAGTGGGTAATGAGTAATTGGTGATTTATTACCCATGTCTTACTTTTTAATGTTTTTATATATCAAATTCTGAGTAGGGTCTAGTTGCACACCACTAATACCTGTTTGAGCAAATACATAATCTTTGCTTTGCCATAGGGGAACATAAGGCACATCCTGCGCCAATATATCTTGAATTTCTGCAAAGATTTTTTTGCGTGCTTCGGGGTTTTGTTCTTGTCGCTGCTTGTCAATCAATTGATTCATTTGCTGACTATAGTAAAAAGAACCCTGAGATTGACTTCCTCCATCTTCACATCCTTTTTCGGGCGAGCCTCGCTCGCAAGCTAAAAACGGTTGAATGTAATTGTCTGCGTCCAAAAAATCAGGATACCAATCTAATAGAAATGTGGGATATAAGCCTTTAGCAATATTTTTAAAAGCAGTAGTTGATTCTACAGTGTTAACTTCAAATTGGAGAATGCCATCCATTGTTTTTTTTGCCAGGGCTTTGAGTACTATTGCTGCTAAACTCCGAGTCGGAGAACTAGAGGGATACCAAACCTCTACTTTGGCGGGATTGTCTTTGGAGAAACCAGCTTTAGCCAGCAGTTCTTTAGCTTTTTGGATGTTACCATCACCGTATTGCTCCTTAAAAACTGGCTGATAATCTTTGAATGCTGTTGGTATCAAACTGTAAAGTGCTTCCGCTTGACCATACAACACTCGTTCGTATAATAATGGACGATTAATCATTGCTGCGATCGCCTGTCTTACCGCTGGGTTATCCACAGGCTTTTGATTGCGGTTGATCGCCAAGTAACTCACAACATTACCCTGATTTGGAATTGCTTGCCAAGCACCTTTTTTTGCACTTGCTACCAAGCTGCGAATTTGGTCGGGATCCATACTTAGGTAAGCTACATCTACAGCTTTTTTGCGGAAGGCATTATATAAATTCACACCACTGCTGAAAATTTGGACATTAATGCCTTTATTTGCCGGCTTTTCTCCCCAATATTGCTCAAATACATCAAATTTTAACGAATCAGGACCAAATTTCGCCAATCTGTAAGGTCCAGTACCGATAAAATTATTGGGGTTAAATTTTCCTTCACCAATTTCATAAGCTTTGGGCGACACCGGACAAACACCACTAAACGCCAGCAGAGCCGGAAATGCTGCAAATGGCTTTTTCAGTTTTATAGTTAATTCATACTCGCCCGTAGCTTTTACTGATTGCACCACATCTGCGAGCAGGAAAGCTGGTTTACCTTTGTTTTCAATAAAACGACGAATACTAAACGCCATCGCTTCGGCGTTAAAGGGAGTTCCGTCATGAAATACTACTCCCTGACGCAGGGGAATTGTGTAGGTCAAACCATCCTGGCTAACTTCAGGTAATGTCGCAGCCAGCTGCGGTTTAATTTCCGTATTCCCACTTTCGTAAGTGTAAAGGCGATCGCTCATGTTATACACCAACCATAGTGACGCCAATTCATAAGCATCAGCTGGATCGAGGGTACGCGGTTTTTGTGTCGTACCTATAGTAATGCGACCATTCCCAGAATCAGATGCTGGTGTATTTGTTTGTGGAAGATTCACACAACTAACAACCGAAAATAAACATAGACATAATACAGAAAGTAATTGTGTAATCTGTCCCCGGTGTCTTGCAGATAAGAAAAACCAGTTCATAGGTTTGGAATTTTTTTGAACAAGTGCGGTCAGTAATTCTACTACTATGGCGACTAAGTCTTAATTTCAGTAATAAATTTTAAATTATAGTCAGATTAAACCTATTTTTACGGAATAAGAAGTTGGGGATTAGAAATTGAAAATTGGCGAATTTGATTAAGTCTTTATTTAGTTTTTTAAACAAAACTAGTTTTGAATTATACAAAATCCATGTGATGAAGCATGAAATTGGAAAATGAGAAAACAATACATACTTTAATATTTATTAATAATTGCAAAAGTTTAATTTAATTAAAATGACAAAATTAAACAGACTGATTTCAATTTAGATTCTCTCAAATAAGAGGCTTGTTAAGCTTTTGAATTAGTTGAAGTGAAATTGGTTCAAGCAGTATATTTCAAAAGTGTAGAAACTAAGAAGGGAGAAAATCAGGAGGGAGAACTCACCGATGCTCGCGACCAAAGGGAGTAGGAATTAGGAACAAGAGGAAAAAAGGAGAGGGGAAATACTTAACAAATACTACAAATACCGTGATGTGGGGTTTTAACCCCTGGCAATTCTCCACTATCCCACTCTTTCAACTCCTTCAACTCCTTGTCGCAGAGCTACAATCTACAAATATCATTTCGATACATGACCGACTGAGATTTTCACGGAATTACCAACAATTAACAGAGAATCTAAAAGCGAGACTAAGAGTGTGAAGTACTTCTTTTTATCTGAAGGATGGACAATTGGCAGGGTTTGGTCATCTGATGGACTTTGGCAGATAACTGCATGGCGACGCCAACCAGACATCCAGCAAATGAATATTTGCTTGGTAGAACAGGGGGAAGTGATGTGGCTTTATCGTGTAGAAGATGCCGTGATCACTGTAGAAGTGAAGCCAATCAAACCATTCCACCCAGGCCCATCTAGTCGAGCCATTGGTCAAGTGATGCTGAAGCGGTTAATGAGTGCGGAACAAGTAATCGAACGCTTGGGGAGTGCCTCAGCTAGATGTCAGCTACAAAACATTGAATCAGTTACGCAGTAAAAGATAGGGATTTTTAGTAGTTGGTTGATGGTAGTTGATTGTTAACTGTTTGTTACAAACAACAAACAACTGCCAACTACTAACTACCAAGCGCTATCTACCAAAGAGTAACCAACCCCAAGTGCCTTTATACGCTTGCAAACAGCTCCATCAATAGTTACACTTTTTTAAACATTCTCATTTTTGCTTGGCGATCGCTACCTTCACGGCTAGTTCCTAAAAGGTAAGTGTTGTATTGCCGAAGCAGCCACACTGTCTAACTTTTAAGACCAAGCTGTGGAAAATTCAGGCTCTAGCAATAAAAAAAACAAGAAAATTGCTTTGTAAACAAACTCATCGAGGAGGAGCGTAGTCGATGGGACTACCTTGGTACCGAGTACACACAGTCGTTCTGAACGATCCGGGACGGCTGATTTCTGTACACTTGATGCATACAGCTTTAGTGGCAGGCTGGGCTGGCTCAATGGCTCTGTATGAACTGGCCATTTATGACCCCAGCGACCCCGTTCTCAACCCCATGTGGCGTCAAGGAATGTTTGTGCTGCCCTTCATGGCACGCTTGGGCGTTGTTGGCTCTTGGGGCGGCTGGAACGTAATTGGGGCTGCCAACTACGATCCAGGTTTCTGGTCATTTGAAGGCGTTGCCGCCGCTCATATTATTCTCTCTGGTCTGTTGTTCTTAGCTGCAGTTTGGCACTGGGTTTACTGGGATCTGGAACTGTTCCAAGACCCCCGCACGGGTGAACCTGCTCTCGACTTGCCAAAGATGTTTGGCATTCACCTATTCTTAGCTGGTCTACTTTGCTTTGGCTTTGGAGCTTTCCACCTTACCGGACTTTGGGGACCGGGAATGTGGGTTTCCGATCCATACGGCTTAAGCGGTCACATAGAACCAGTTGCACCAGAATGGGGACCAGATGGCTTTAACCCGTTTAATCCTGGTGGCGTAGTAGCTCACCATATCGCTGCTGGTATCGTTGGCATTATTGCTGGTTTATTCCACCTGTCTGTAAGACCACCCGAACGGCTTTATAAAGCCTTGCGGATGGGTAACATTGAAACAGTGCTTTCTAGCAGTATTGCCGCTGTATTCTTCGCAGCTTTCGTAGTTGCAGGCACAATGTGGTACGGTAGCGCTACTACCCCCATCGAGTTGTTTGGTCCTACTCGCTATCAGTGGGATCAAGGTTACTTCAAGCAGGAAATTCAGCGCCGGGTTCAAACAAGCCTTGCTAATGGTGCAACTCTTGAGCAAGCTTGGTCGCAAATTCCCGAAAAATTGGCATTCTATGATTATGTTGGCAATAGTCCTGCCAAAGGCGGTTTATTCCGTGCAGGCCCCATGAACAAGGGTGATGGCATCGCCCAGTCCTGGATAGGCCACGCAGTCTTTACAGATGCCGACGGACGGGAATTAGAAGTGCGCCGGATGCCCAACTTCTTTGAAACCTTCCCAGTGGTTTTGACCGACAAAAATGGAATCGTCCGCGCTGACATTCCCTTCCGTCGGGCAGAATCTAAATATAGCTTCGAGCAAACTGGTGTGAAAGTAGCTTTCTACGGTGGTGACCTCAACGGTCAAACCTTCACAGATCCTGCCGAAGTGAAGAAGTGGGCACGTAAAGCTCAATTGGGCGAAATCTTTGAATTTGACAGGGAAACCTTAAACTCTGATGGTGTATTCCGCACCAGTCCAAGAGGTTGGTTTACCTTCGCACACGCCTGCTTTGCTCTGTTGTTCTTCTTTGGTCATATCTGGCATGGTGCCCGCACTATCTACCGAGATGTATTTGCTGGTATTGATCCAGATTTGGAAGAACAAGTAGAGTTTGGTGTGTTTGCGAAAGTGGGTGACGTGACAACCCGGAAGAAGGAAGCTGTCTAAAGTTTGAGGGAGCAGGGACTAGGGATTCGGAACTGGGGACTAAGAATTAAAAATCCCAATACCCAGTACCCAATTCCCAATGCCCAATTCCCAATCTTGCTCGTAGCTTGGTAAACTATACATTACTGCCGTGAGACACACGGTGGATGCTTGCTGAGGGTAAAGTCTCAAACTCCCTATGAAGCAAGAATCTCATCAGCAAAATGCTGTGAGAGTGTCAAAGGCTAGATATGCAGGAGCTAGTGATATGGAAAGCGTGGCATACATCCTGATTTTGACTTTGGCAATTGGAACTCTCTTCTTTGCGGTCGCATTCCGCGAACCTCCTCGCATCGAAAGGAAAGAGAAGTAATTTTACAAATGCCAAATTTTTGATGGCAATCTTTAAAAACAAATAACAAGTAACCGCTGTTATTCTCGATGTGAGTAACAGCGGTTATTTTTAGTCAAAAGTTCATAACTCATAGCCCATAGTAGCGGTGTAAAGACGCTTCAAATAGCACGTCTCTACACTCATAACTATTGACTCTTTACATAAAAAGTTTTCGATATTTGATATAATCTACTATCTGGAAGTTAATACGCGTTAAGTCAGCTTTTCTGCGCTAGCATAAGAAGAGATGATAGGTGTAGCCTGCCTATTAGGCGCTTGCATATAATACATAACGCTTAAGGCAAAACCATTACGGAGACTAAAAACCAGGAAACAACCAGCATGGTCAATCAGAAATCAACTGCTATTACCGAGATTGGGTTTACTCACGAAGAATTCGCTGCTTTACTGGACAAATACGATTATCATTTTAGCCCTGGTGATATTGTACCCGGTACGGTTTTCAGTATAGAGCCACGCGGCGCTCTGATTGACATAGGTGCTAAAACCGCAGCATACATACCCATACAAGAAATGTCTATTAACCGGGTAGATAGCCCGGAAGAGGTTTTACAATCTAACGAAACACGGGAATTTTACATTCTCAGTGATGAAAATGAAGAAGGACAATTAACTCTTTCTATTCGCCGTATAGAATACATGCGGGCTTGGGAAAGAGTACGCCAGTTGCAAGCAGAAGATGCAACAGTCCGTTCTGTGGTGTTTGCCACCAATCGTGGTGGAGCGCTGGTACGAATTGAGGGATTGCGTGGATTTATTCCAGGTTCTCACATTAGTACTCGCAAGCCTAAAGAGGAATTGGTGGGTGAAGAACTACCATTGAAGTTCTTAGAAGTAGATGAGGAGCGTAACCGCTTAGTATTGTCCCACCGTCGAGCACTGGTTGAGCGTAAGATGAACCGTCTCGAGGTTGGTGAGGTAGTAATCGGTACTGTGCGCGGTATCAAGCCCTATGGTGCCTTTATTGATATTGGCGGCGTCAGTGGTCTATTACATATTTCTGAAATATCTCACGAACATATTGATACACCCCACAGCGTATTCAATGTCAATGATGAAGTTAAAGTCATGATCATTGACTTGGATGCTGAACGAGGCCGAATATCTCTATCTACAAAACAGCTGGAACCCGAACCGGGTGACATGATTAAGAATCGCGATTTAGTTTATGACAAGGCTGAAGAAATGGCTGCTAAATATCGCGAACAGCTATTAGCCAAACAACAAGGTGCGACTGCGTCTGCTGCTTTCCCTGTGGAAGCAACTGAAGTAGCCGCAATTGAAGAGGAAATTCCAGCCGCCATTGAAGAAGAAATTCCGGCCGCTATTGAAGAATAGTATATGAAATAATATATATATTCCATAACGGCTTAATATTCTGTAACGGCTTAAAGAATGAGAAAGTATCGTAATAGAGAGGGATTGATTGTCCCTCTTTTTTTATGTTGGTTAGTAGTTGGTAGTTAGTAGTTAGTAGTTGGTGGTTGCATATTCCAAACAAACAACAACCAACAAACAACAATCAACAAAACAGGAGGAATCTTTTGGCAACTATTAAGTGTAGAAACGTTACTTTTCCTAATATCCAGGCGATTTTGTTTGACAAAAATGGTACTTTGGAAGACTCACAAGCGTATTTGCGATCGCTTGCCCAAAGAGGAGCGCGGATCTTAGACGCACAAATTCCCGGAATTGGCGAACCATTATTAATGGCATTTGGCGTCAATGGTGATATTTTAGATCCTGCGGGGTTGATAGCGGTGGCGAGTCGCCGCGAAACAGAAATAGCTGCAGCTGCATACATAGCCGAAACTGGACGGGGGTGGTTTGAGTCTTTACAAATAGCCCGTCAAGCTTTAGAAGATGCAGAAAAATATATCAGCAAGACTCCTTCACCTTTATTTGTTGGTTGTTTAGAAGTCTTGAAGAACTTATCAGAAGCAGGACTGAAACTTGGGATTCTCTCCGCAGCGACAACGCAAGAAGTGCGTAAATTTGTAGAAAATCACCAACTGAGCGATTACATTCAGTTAGAAATTGGAGTAGATGAAGGGCCGAGTAAACCAAATCCTGCGCTATTTTTACAAGCTTGTGAAAAATTAAGAGTAGAGCCTAGTGCTACGCTGATGGTAGGAGATTCTGTTGGTGATATGCAAATGGCGCGTAACGCCAAAGCCGCAGGTTGTATTGGTATTACTTGGGTAGGTCAGCCAGAGAATGTCGCAGGAGCAGATGTAGTGATTAATCAACTTGATGAAATTCAAATCTTATGACTTGCTGGAACAGCATTCTTTGTGTCTTTCTGTCTATGTGCAACTAACCATGAACTAACTGGGCTGCATACTCTATCGCTTCTTCTGGTGTAGAAACTTTCCCCTCAATTTGAGCGATCGCAATTTCTGTGAGCAGTTTGCCTACCAGTGGTGAAGCAGGAGTTTTTAATGCTACCATTATATCTCTCCCACTCACTAGAGGGGTGGGATGCGCGACCAGGTCGTCAGGGTTAAGGTAGCGGTTTATTAGGGGTGCAATAGCTTCTACCGATTGACCGTGTACCACGGATAAAATAGCTGTACTTATAAATACAGCCCCCGCCTCTTGAAAGAAAAAATACTGTTCTCGCAAAGTCATCAGGGGAGCTTTTAGTTGTGGGAACAGTTTCAAGGCGGTGGTAACAGCTTTGATTTCTGCACGGCTGTAGGTGAGTTCTTGCAGTTCGATTTCTGCTATTTCTGGATTTGGGTTCACCAAACAAGCAAGTTTGGCAACACCTAACCAAGTGGTTTTGACAGTATCGCGGACATAGCTTTGTAGTTGTTCGCTTAATTGCGGCCATCTAGATATAAGTTGATTAGCTACTGTGTCAACTTCTGCAAGTTGATGGAAGTTTTTTGGTGTGGCGGATTTGAAAAAAGGTGCAAGCAAACCATCTTTGCTAGCATCGATCAGCCAAGGAGTAGCCTGAGAACTTGCTAGCATATAACCTAACTCTACCCGTACTCGTTCGGGGGCAACTTTAACTATATGTGACGCCAAAGTACGAATAGCTGCTTGAGTTGCTGTTTCAATGGTAAAGTCGAGTTGGGAGGCTTGGCGATAGGCCCGTAGTAAGCGTAAGGGATCGTCTGCCAAGTTGGCAGGTGATACCATCCTCAAAAGATGTTTTTTTATGTCTGCACAACCTTGCAAAGGGTCAATGATTTCTTGGGTGTGGGGGTTATAGGCGATCGCATTTACTGTAAAATCTCGTCTATGCAGATCGGCTTCTAGACTATCTCCTTCTTGTTGGGCAAAGTCAGCTGTAGCATGAGGAAAGACCACACGAGCAATTTGTCTTTCTGAGTCGAGCAGAACAAAACCAGCTTTGTAATGCGTTGCAATTTGACGAGCTACTTTGACAGCATTGGATGGTATAACAAAATCTAAATCCAGATATTCGCGAGTTCTTCCTAGGATCGCATCTCTGACAGCACCACCCACCATGTAAGCTGGTTGTGGCAAAAATTCCAGGCTAAAAGGCCAATTTTCCGGAAATAGACAACAAGAGAATAAACTAGCCATTGTAATAAAAATAAACCCAGCAACTCAGAAATAAAGCTTTGGCTTAAGCTAGATTAACAATAAAGGTTCTGGAGTTGGTTGTATTATGTGTATTTGCGTAAACTGCCACTATGTAGACCGCTGTGTCACCTACCATGCAGTAGAAACCCAGCACC
>JANZYY010000124.1 GCA_026419705.1 Fischerella sp. | reverse complement strand
GGTTTTTTTCCTGTTCTTGATTCTACAGATCAAGATTGCTAGCAATATTAGCTTGTCTGTAGCACTCTCAGAGCAAGGTAGATTTTGGTTGAGCCAATTCAGCTATACGCTGCTGTTTGGGATGGGATTATTGTTTTTGCTGCAACTGGTGAATATGGTACTCAGCAATCGCCAGCTGCGAGAACAACTGAAAATTGCTTGCGAACAACTGCGACAGTACACTGTGCAAATGGAAGAACTCGCCGCTGCGCGGGAACGCAACCGCCTTGCTCACAGTGTTTATGATTCTATTGGACATGCTCTGGCTGCTTTGAATATTCAGTTACAAGGCGCTCTCAAATTTTGGCAAGTAGACCAAAAGCAAGCCCATCAGTTTGTTGTCGAGTCCAAACGACTTGGTTCTATGGCTATGCAGGAGGTTCGTAGTTCCGTCAATACGCTTCGTGCAGATGTACCAAAACAGCGGTTTCAGACAGCGATCGCTTTGCTTATGCAGGAGTTTCATTATGCCACAGGCATTTTGCCCACTACTCAATTGAACTTAGATATTCCTTTACCTGTAGAGGTTGCTAAAATGCTCTACCGGCTTATGCAAGAAGCACTGAAAAATATCTACAAGCATGCGGAAGCAACAGTAGTTAATATTCAATTGAGTGCGACTCCAGAACGGGCCTATCTCACGATTGAAGACAATGGTAGAGGATTTCGATTAGACCAAAAACCGCTGGGGTTTGCTCTCCAAGCAATCCGAGAAAGAATCACCCTTTTGAAGGGTCAGTTGCAAATCGAAAGTAGTCCAGGTGCTGGTTGTCGCATTACTGCGAAACTACCCTTATCAGAATCCTCAGTTACTATATCCCAGCCTTCAAAAGTAATCTCAGAGCAAAGCTGGAAACATCCCACCCTCCAGAAAACTTTTGTGCAAAGATGTCAGCGCGATCTCGCTGAATTAATTGGTCCGATGGCGATTGTTGTAGTTCAGGAAACAATCAAATCTTCAGAGCAACTTTCTCCAGAAGAACTGGTATTGAAGTTAGTAGCAGAGATTGGAGACTCCAAAAAAGCAGTGGAATTTCGACAGCGCTTACTGTCTCAGTAGCTCGGTATGAATAAAGTTAACTAACTTTCAAGACAGTCCCCCCACGGACTTTTCACCCACAACTAGGGGATAAAAATCTCTTCCCCGATCTCCAATCCCCGATCCTCGATTCCTTTTACATATTGTTGTTGTTGCTACATCTAACTTTAGTCATAGCTAATTTTACTTATTCAGTCAACGAAAGTTAGAGGTAGTTTATATATTTCGTTGCCCAAATATTCAAGACATTATTCAGATGCTTTTGCGGAATTTAACTTTTTAAGATTAAGACAATGCTATCGAAATGAAAATGGATTTTTCATAAATATGAAAACTAGAAAAAATGATAAATAATTCCAAACTAGCAAATAAATTTACCTTGCTCCTATCGCTAGTTTTTGTCGGAGCGATCGCCTTGAGTGGATTGGCTTTATCAAAAGCACTGGAATACACAGCTGAAAGTGAAATAAATTACAGGGCGCAAGTGCTGATGCAGATGGTCAATTCAGTCAGAGAGTATAGTAGTAGCCATATCACAAGCTTATTAGAGCCTTACCTCAAAACTCAGGAAAAGTTTGTTCCTGAAACAATTCCTAGTTATGCAGCTAGGGAAGTATTTGAGAATCTACGCGCCAAAAAAGAATATGAAAATTACCTTTACAAAGACGCCACACTTAACCCAACAAATTTACGGGATCAAGCTGATGAATTTGAAACTAATCTTATAGAAACTTTCCGGAATCACCCAAGTTTGCAATCCAAATCAGGTTTTCTGACTGCATTTGGAGAGCAATTGTTTTATAGTGCTCGTCCTTTTTCTATTAACAATCCCAAGTGTCTTAGTTGTCATAGCACTCCCGAAATGGCACCCAAAAGTCTTGTTGAAACCTATGGAACAGAAAATGGTTTTGGATGGAAACTCAATGAAATCTTCGGTATTCAAATAATTTATGTTCCTGCCAGTCAAGTTTTTGAGAATTTTCGCCAGAATTTTGCCTTATTTATCGCCATTTTTATGGCAATTTTTGCCTTGGTAATTATTCTCATTAATTATTTGTTGAAACTAAATGTCATCCAACCTATCAAACCAATGGCTCAACTAGCCCAAAAATTTAGTACTGATACAATTAATTCTGATGAAGCAAAAGAGTATGAAATTAAAAATCTGACAGCACTTGTTAAACGCACTGACGAATTAGGACAGTTAGGGCGAGTATTTCAGAAAATGGTTCGTGAAGTCTACGCTCGCGAGCAGCGCTTAAAACAACAGGTGCAGGAATTACGTATCAAAATAGATGAAAATCAGATGGCTCGCCAAGTGGATGAAATTGCTCGCAGTGAATTCTTCCAAAAATTGCGCCAAGAGGCGAAAAATATTAGAAATAAATGGTCAGATTCAGATGAATAAGTGTTGGTGGTTGTTGTAGGGACGTGCCATGGCACGTCTGTACATTGGTTAGTGGTTAGTGGTTGTTTGTTGTTTGGAATGACAAGTAACTACCGAGTTAATTAAATAGTTCAGATCAGGCGTAATTTGGAAATTTTCACTCTGAATTGAGGATATTTATTATGTCTAAAGTCGTTTCTATCCATTCATTTCGTGGTGGAACAGGTAAATCAAATGTAACTGCTAATATCGCCACTCTGATCGCTCGCTCTGGTAAGCGAGTTGGTATTGTTGATACTGATATTCAATCGCCTGGAATTCATGTTCTTTTTGGTCTCGAAGAAGATAAAGTAAGCTACACCCTGAATGATTATCTGTGGGGTCGCTGTCCGATTGAAAAGGCTGCTTATGATGTTACACCACTGCTGAAAATGAAGCAGACAGCCTCTGCAATCAGAGGTAATATTTACTTAATTCCTTCCAGCATCAAAACTGGTGAAATTTCTCGCATTTTGCGTGAGGGATACGATGCACGCCTGCTCAACGATGGTTTTCAGTATTTGAGTAAACGCTTAAAACTGGATTATCTTTTTATTGACACTCACCCTGGCATTAATGAAGAAACCCTACTGTCTATTATTATTTCTAACATCCTTGTGGTTATTCTTCGACCAGATCGGCAAGATTACCAAGGTACGGCTGTTGCTGTTGATGTGGCTCGCAAGTTAGATGTTCCTAGCATTATGCTGGTAATTAATAAGGCGCTACCAACTTTTAACTTTCAGGCTTTGCGGCAACAAATAGTTTCAACCTACGGTACAAATGTAGCTGGAATTTTACCTGTTTGTGAAGAAATGTTTTATCTAGGTAGCAGTGATATTTTCAGCTTGCGCTACCCCGATCATCCTTGGACACAAGAAGTAAGCGCGATCGCCAAGCATATCATTAGTCATAGGTAAACTACCCCCACTCTGTGTTAATCTCAACCGGGCGATCGCTGCGATTGGACTTCTCAGAGAAATCGGGAATCTGACGAAGGAGTCGGGGAGCTCGCAACCCATCAAAATTAACAAGATAGACCAGAGTGGTTCATGTCATTAATTTTGATGAGTTGTGAAAGTTCGCAGTCAGGGCTTTAGCCTTTAAAATTGAGCGAGAAATCGCTGACTACAAACCTTTTGTAATTTTTTGTTAACAAAGTGAACTTAGATCGGCACCCCTCAGATCAAAATTGACGCTTTTCCACTCGTGTTATTAGTATTTTTTATATACTAAAAAGTAGCGTATTTATCTTGACAGTTGTTAATTTTTATTTTTGCAATCAATGCAGATATCTAAGCTAACTATCAACTATCAACTACTCACAGCTATCACAAAAAATATACCCATCTGTGCCGACTTTTATAACATTAGAGAGACTATATTAAAAAATAATTAAATATATTAAGTACTTATAATTAATCTGCTAAATCTTTTCTTTATTTTGCTTATAATCGAGAGGTATAGCTCCACTCTTTCAGCTTGAGATGCTCTTTCCTCTGACTTCTGATACTCTATCTTAGACAGCAAAGGCGATCGACTTGAATAGAGTTGAGAAACGAGCCAGTCTTGCATGAGCGCTGTCCAGCCGCTCTGGGAATGCTTCGTCTGTTCATTCAAGCATAGACAATGAATGCAAATGAGATTTTCTGGAGAAGGAATAGAACTGGCACAAGTGGTTATGGGTGAACAAAATAAGCAAAACTTCCAACCGCCGTTGATTTTAGCAGTGGAAGATAATGATGATAATTTGCTGCTGATGAGTTACACACTTGAATCTCTGGGCTGTAGATTGATCTGTCAAACAGACAGTACAACTACAGTACTAGTGGCGAAAGAGTATCAGCCAGATCTGATCCTGTTGGATATTTTGTTACCAGGTATCAATGGAATTGATCTGATCCGCTATCTAAAGCAAGAACCGCTAACTTGCAATATTACCGTTGTTGCTGTTACCGCTTTAGCTAGT
Organism: Fischerella sp.; assembly: GCA_026419705.1. GTDB lineage: Bacteria > Cyanobacteriota > Cyanobacteriia > Cyanobacteriales > Nostocaceae > PCC9605. The sequence continues at coordinate 6,571 of JANZYY010000124.1, read as the reverse complement.
ACAGAAGATCGAGAACGTATCTTATCTGCAGGTTTTGATGACTACATCAGCAAACCTTATATGATCGAAGATTTAGAGGCAATAATTTACCGCTATGTTGGTGAAAAATTAGATAATTATTTGCCCGTGGACTTGTGTTAGAAATCAGCTAGATTCTATGAAGCCTTTCTCCTGGCTTTAGCACTGGGAACAGGATTGCGAACATTAGGTATATCAGACAAAATGGCAATCATGCCTGAACGGCCACTTTCCAAGGTAGCATCGCTAAGAATCTCAACTACAGATACATTTAAAGTTTCTTCAATCAGTTCTTTGATTTCAGGTCGAATAGCATCATCTAAGTCCGATCTGACTTGTTCAGCCAAGTCTTGTTTACCTGTTTGAGCGAGTAGCTGCTCTGGTGGTGTAATAGAATTTTCCATTACAACCACTAAATTTTGGTCTGACAACTTACAAGTAACTTTACTTGGCTGATGTCCAAGTTGTTCACGATACAAAGCTTGTATTCCCTGTGCTAAAGTTCGTTCTACTTGACCGCGAGTTGGAGGTGATGTTGTCATATGTTTTTATCCGGAAGATATAGACCACCAGTAACAAGCCAACAAGTATAGTGCAATTAATCAACACTCAAGAGTTAGTTGTCAATCAATAATAGTAGTTTATTTTACTCCTAAACTCCGAACCATGGACTAATACCTTACCTTTTGAGTTGTTGCTGGTAGTGTAACCTAAAAATCTCTTTGCTGTCCTAAATGTATTAGTAAGCATTGTCAAATTTCACCATCCGAATGAAGTATTTTCAGTAAGTTATCAGTGATAATTGCTTCCTGATTTTTTATTCCTTTGTTCTGATTAATTGACTCAGAGATTAGAGCTATGGCTTGCACTAAATGAGCATGTTTTTATTCCTTTGTGTCCTTTAGTATTAAGTGCATCTTCACAAGAAGGAAATTGGTATAATTTATAATTGAATTTTTGATTTTTTATGAATGAAAACTTTCCATTTGGTTTATAATTTTGGTAATTTGACGGTGAAAGTGCTACCTTTACCAAGTTCAGAAGCTCCTTCAATAGTGCCACCGTGAAACTCAGCAATACGGCGCGAAAGATGAAACCCCAAGCCACTGCCAGCGCGTTTATTCTTACCTTGGCGAAACCGCTCGAAAAGTGTCGGCAGATCTTCCGCAGCGATTCCGTATCCGGTGTCTTGTACTTCTGTGATTACCCATTTTTGATTGGTGGAAGATGGAGACGTTTCTAAAATGCGGACATTTATACCACCTGTATCTGTAAACTTGATCGCATTGCCAATCAAGTTACTGAAGATTCTTCGCAATTCTAGGCGATCGCCCATGACCGTGCTGGCACTTTCATCGTTTGGATCTAATTTACTGGTATCTAATTTCAAAGTTAGGTCCTTTTCATCAGCAAGCGGTCTGAGTTCTTGAACTACTTCTTCAACAATCTGCTTGATATTGCAGCTTTCAAATTGTAGAGTCTTTTTACCTGCCTCAAAACGATGCACCTCTAGCAGGGTGTTGACCATTTCCAACAAATTTTGGTTGCTACGAATCATGGCGGCGATCGCCTGTTTCATTTCTGGCGAGATTTTGCAGAAGGCTTCCTGTTGAAATAAATTCAGCATTCTGTCTGCGGCTACTAAAGGAGTCCGCAAATCGTGAGTTAGACGAGAAACAAAGTCTTCTTGCTGGCGAAATAATTTTTTTTGTTCGTCGAGACTGTGCTTTAGTCGCAGTAGCGATCGCACTCTCGCCAGTAGTTCATCTTGATCGAATGGTTTGCGGATAAAGTCATCTGCTCCCGCATCTAAACCTTCAACGACACTGACATCATGAAACGCAGTTAATAACAGGATAGGAATGTAATCTATCTTCGGGTTACTACGGATACGGCGCGTAACTTCGTAACCATCTAACCCTGGCATCATTACATCTAGTAGAATCAGGTCGGGGGGAGATTGTTCTATCTTTTGTAAGGCAGTAGCGCCATCTGCTACTAATTCAATTTCGTACCCCTCTATCTCCAAAATTGTTTGTAGCAGAATCAGATTGTCAGGAGTATCATCGACAGCAAGAATACGATCTACTTTTGAATTTGTAGCTGGTAACATATTTTATTTACTTTTCCAGTGCAAGACAATTTTTGTTGTAGCTGCTAGCAAGCGGGTGAAAATTACCTGTCTCCTCTTTCTCTTGGTGCTCCCTGCATTCCTTCTTGAGCAAAACGGAGGTTGTCTAGTTGTTTGCCTAAGTGTGTTTTTGATGTTGATGATAGATGAGTAAGTTTGGACATTCTATCTTGATTTTGCTGCTTTGATGAAATGTGACGCGGCAGTACAATCCGAAACACTGAACCTTGACCCACTTCACTTTCGACACTGATTTTGCCACCCATCATTTGTACCAGTGCATGTACAATTGGCAAACCCAGACCGGTACCAGGGTATTTGCGGGTGATACTCTGGTCAAGTTGTCGGAAAGCTTCAAAAATATATTGTAAATCTGAGGAAGCAATACCAATACCTGTATCCCAAACTGCTATTTCGACTCGACTATCTGCCAGTTCTTTGATATCCACCCCGATGCTACCCGACTCTGTAAATTTAATCGCATTGGACAGCAGATTCATTAAAATTTGTCGCAAGCGCAGAGGATCGTTAAACACCATGCGGTTTTGCAATTCAGCCTGAACGTGCACGGAAAGTTTTTTTGCCTCTGCTAGAGACGTGGTTTCTGCTACAGCGGTTTTGACTACCTGTGATAGATCGAATATTTCTGGCTTGAGATTTAACCTGCCTGCCTCTAATTTAGAAAAGTCGAGAACCTCATTGAGCAGCATGAGTAAATGCTTGCTGTTGTTGAGGATACGTTCTACCATATCCCTTTGTTGGGTCGTTAAATCACCACACTTGGGACGTAACAATAACTGGGAAAAGCCAATAATGGCATTCATTGGAGTTCGCAATTCATGAGATATGGTTGCTAAAAACTGCGATTTTAGCTGTGATGCTTCTTTTAGTTTGAGGTTTTGTAGTTCTATCTGTTGTTGTTGAGCCTCAAGTTCTTGATTTTTACGAATTAGCAACTCATTGCTTTCTCGCAGTTGTTGATTTGCCAAAGCTACTTGCATTTCAGCTCTGTAGACCCGGATGGCATTCCGCAGAACTTGTGCCAAGGTTTCTGGGGAGACTTTAGACTTGGAGAGGTAATCTGTAGCACCCGCCTTCATCAGTTCTACAGCAATTTGCTCATCTCCTTGACCGGTGAGCACCACCAAAGGTACTTTGACGCCGTAAGAACGTATTTCATCGATCAGGGTTAGACCATCTCGATCTGGTAAGCGATAGTCGAGAAAAACGCAGTCGAAAGAAGTATTCCTCAAGGTGGCGATCGCGCCGTTATAATTTTCAACCTCAAACAACTCTACATTTACACCTGCTGCCTTTAAGGCTCGGCGGACTGCCATGCGGTCTACTTCATCATCGTCTACAACTAGTATTTTTAGCGTCTCTTCCATCGCCATTAGCTATTGCTCTTAAATATAGATTCTTGTATAACATTGAAATTTTTCAGCTACTCTAAAAAATTTATTATTTGTTTTTGACTCTATACAGACGTGCCATGGCATGTCTGGTACAACTGTTGATTTTTGACTAATTAAGGCATTTCGCACAATGTCCAATATTTGTTGAGCGTTGCCATCAGTTCAATAAAGTTAGCAAACGTTACAGGCTTCAACAGATAGCCAGCAACGTTTAAATTGTAAGCTTCGACTCGGTCTTTATCCTGATTGGAAGTAGTCATCACTACTACAGGAGTTGGTCTTAATTTTTGATCTGATCGTAGCTCTTGTAAGAATTCAATTCCACCCATTTTGGGCATATTTAAATCCAACAAAATTAAGCGTCGTGAATCAGGAACCTCTGGAGGTTTTCCATCTTTGCTACGCAGCATTGCTAGAGCTTCTAGTCCATTAGTAGCAACATAAAGTGGATTAGTAATATTAACTTTTTTGAACGCCCGCTTGACATTCATGACATCAACTTCATCATCCTCCACTAACAGTATGTTGATCGATCTTTCTGTCATCTTTGAGTGGAAATTGAGTTGTTTTTTCTGCAATTTAGTTATTGAGATAATTATGAAATCATCGATCGTTAGCAGACTGAAAATCGTCGCAATCTGACTTGATTTGCTATGAATTTCAGTTTAGACTCTATTTGTTGCTGCTGAGCAGATGAATGGTACGATCAACAGCTACTAACAGCATTAAATATAAGTTCCACAAATCGAAAGCAGAGAAGCAAGAAAAAGTAGTAAAAAAATTTACTGCTTAAACTAGCTATAACAATTGTAATTTGACCGATTGAACTAAGTCTTCAGCCATTGGTCATAGTTGCCAAGAAAGTTTTGTCTATAAACAACTTCAGCAGCTTTATTCTCTCGGTTGTTTAGGCCAAGTAAAGCGGAAGGTGCTACCTGCACCAAGGAGGGAATCCAAGGCGATCGCGCCTGTTTCGGTTTCTACAATTTTCTTAACAATTGCCAAACCCATTCCTGCGCTTTCTTTGCAGTCACGCGCTGCTAGTGTTTGGAAAATTACAAATACTTTATCCTGGTACTCAGGGGCAATACCAGGACCGTCATCTGTGACGGCAAATTCGTAATAATCGTTCCGGTCTTGTACAGAAATTTTGACATGACCGTCAGGTCGGGTGTGGTGCACAATTGCATTCCCAATCAAGTTAGTAAAGACCTGTTGCAGAAGCAATCGCTTCGTTTTCAAAGTAGGCATTCCTGGTTGGATGTCGATGCTAAAAGTAGGTGGCGGTGCCAACGATTCAATTACTTCTTGTAGTAATTCACCCACATTCACGACAGACACAGGCGTTTGGATACGCCCAACCCGGGAATATTCCAGCAAGCCGTCAATTAAAGCTTCCATGCGGCGTACTCGTTTGCGCAACAAATCCATTTGCTTTTGGTTTTCTTCTGTTAGCTGGTCTTGCAGGTCTTCTTCAATCCACTCGGAAAGATTAGCGATCGCCCGTAAAGGTGCTTTTAAATCATGGGAAGCCACGTAGGCAAATTGATCTAATTCATCATTGCGCTTGTTTAACATCGCTGTTGTTTGCGCCAAAATCGCATTCATCCGCGTCAAGTTTAATTCTGTCTGCTTGCGATCGCTAATATCAATGCATGAACCTATATATCCAGCAAAACTACCATCAGCATTCCACCTCGGCGTACCTGTATCTAAAACCCAACGGTATTCACCATCAAAACGGCTAAGGCGATATTCCATCTTAAATGGTTGCCGCGCATCAAAAGCCCTAGTGTATGTATCTAAACAACGTTCTAAGTCATCTGGATGCACTCCCCCTGCCCAGCCGTTGCCTAGTTCTTGCGCGATTGTGCGTCCGGTAAATTCCAGCCATTTTTTGTTAAAATCATCACGCAGGCCGTCGGTACCGGACATCCAGATCATCACAGGTGCGGTGTCTGCCATTGCCTGGAATCGTTCCTCGCTCTCCCACAAAGCTTGCTCTGCTTGTTTGCGCTCAGTGATATCAATCACTGTGCCGATATAACCGATTGTTTCACCGTTTTCCTCAGTTTCGGCAACTGCTTGTCCTAACAACCAAACTGTTTTACCGCCTGGTTGTTGAAATCGATACTCAGCGCAAAATGGTAGCTTTTTTTGTACGCTCTGGTTCCACTTAGCCATAACCTGCTGTCTATCCTCAGGATGGATGGCGGCTACCCAACCCATACCGAGTGCTTGTTCTGAAGTAAACCCAGCAATTTCACACCAACGCTCGTTCACGTAAAGACAGTTACCAACAGCATCTGTGTGGAATATGCCAACAGGAGACATTTTTGCTAGGGTGGTGTAGCGGCGATCGCTTGACTGTAATGCCTGAGCTAAATTATGTGCAGTTTCAGCTTGTGGTAATTCTTCTAGTGCTGTTGGTGCATTCACACTTTGCTGTAGTTGTGCTTTGAGTTGGCGGATTTCTGCTTCCGCACGCTTGTAATTGCTAATGTCCCGACCTTCCCAAGCTAACAGAACTACTTGCTCGCTTTGATCTCGAATTGGTTGAATGGAAAAATCAATCGTTGCAATTTCATTCCCCGCACTCAGAACATCAACTTCGTAGCGAATGCATTCTCCTTGCGCCGCAACTGCGATCGCTCCTTGTAATTCGTCTTGAGTCTGTGGTGAAATTGTCCACCAACTAGCTTCCCAAAAGGGACGACCAATCAAAGTAGCACGATCTAGTCCTCCAAAATTCAACGCTGCTTGATTTACCTCAATTACAGTCCCATCTAGTTTCATGAATCCCATCAATTGCCAGGTCTGATTAAAAATGGCACGAAAACGCCATTCACTTTCCTGCACAGCTGCTGTTACCTGCTCTAATTGATTAGTGTCGATTTCAGCAGATTCGGGTTCTTGAACCATATGAACCATATAAAGTTAATTGAATCAGTAATTCATTGTTGTTCGATACTATTACTCCACCAAACCAAAATTGTTGGGTAAGTAT
>JANZYY010000123.1 GCA_026419705.1 Fischerella sp. | reverse complement strand
GTGCAAGGAGTGGATCTACAGGATTTATATGTATCGTGATTAACGTGAAATGGTATGAGGTGACGAAAGCGAGCTAAATTTTGTTGAAATCGGTGTTCGGATTCGATATCTAGGCAGCTTGTCGCTTCATCTAAAATTAAAATGCGTGGGTTCCTTACCAATGCACGAGCGATCGCTATTTTTTGCCGCTGTCCAGCCGAAAGTATTATTCCTCCCTCACCAATGCGGGTATCATAACCCCAAGGTAGTGTCTGAATAAAGGTGTGTGCGTCTGCAAGTTTGGCAGCGGCGATCGCTTGTTCTAAACAAATCTCGGCATCAAACAGCGTAATATTTTCTAAAATGCTGCCCGCAAACAAAAAAACATCTTGCGGTATCATACCTAATTGACTGCGCAACGATTGAGGGGAAACACCAGCGATATCATGTTCATCAATCAAAATGCGCCCGCTAGTGGGACGATATAAACCCGCAAGTAAATTGACTAAGGTACTCTTACCAGAACTGCTCAAACCAACAATACCAACGGTCTGTCCTGCTTTGACTTGAAAGGAAATATTTTGTAGCGTGTAGCCTTCTGCATCGGCATTGTAACGGAAATAGACATGCTCAAAACGTACATCACCCCGAATTGGGGGTAACACCAATAGTGGTTTTTGGGAATATTCTTCCGGTTGGGTGGCTAAGACATCATTGAGACGTTCCAGAGAAATCAGTACTTCTTGAAACTCATCCCATAGCGCCACCAACGCCAAAACAGGGTCGCTCGCACTACCAATGAGCATGTTAAAAGCAACCAACTGACCAACCGTCATCTCCCTACCTGTTACTAAAATCGCTCCATACCATAACAGTGCTGTCATACTGAGGTGATTAATCAGGCTAGTTGCTAGCTGTAAAAGATTAGCCAGTTTCTGACCTCGAAACCTCGTTTGCACCATAGTTGTGAAGCGTTCTTCCCAACGCCAGCGCATCATGCGTTCAGCAGCGATAGTTTTGACTGTGGTGATACCAGCGATCGTTTCCACGATCGCGGAACTCTGCGCTGCTGATTTATGCAAGAGTTCTCGTGAGACGCTTTTCAGGAATGGACTTGCTGCAGCAGTCAAAACCACAATAGGTAGAATCAAAACCAACACCATCAAAGTGAGGCGCAAGTTGAAATACGCCATTAATCCCAGGTAGATAACTACCATCAATGCATCCAAGCTGGTACTTACCGCCTGCTTAGTAAAAAATAATTGGATTTTGCGGTTTTCTTGAAGGCGAGTAATGATATCCCCCGCTTGACGTGACGCAAAAAACTGCAATGGTAAACGTAGCGTGTGGGCGATTAAACCACCGAGTAAGGTAATGTCCATGCGGTTGGAAAAATAGTCCAGCAGATATTGGCGTACTGCTTGGATACTGATGCGCCAGATGCCGAAAAATAAAAAACCAAAGGCAAAAATATTTAGGGTACTCAAGCTTTTATTCAGCAATACTCGGTCAAGAACGACCTGAGTGATTAGAGGTGCTGCTAATCCAAAAACTGCCAGCAGTACCGAAGCAAGAATGATTTGCCCAAGTAGGTGACGATGATGCCAAAAAGCTTGCCAAAAGCCACTAAAGGAAATTTTTTCGTTCTTTTTGTTGTCTAAGCGTTCAGTAGGATACAGTAGCAGAGCATATCCTGTCCAATTAGCTACAAATTCTTGACACGAAAGCGATCGCTTGCCAATGGCCGGATCGCAAATCAACACGCGATCGCCTTTGATTCGCCAAACAACCACGTAGTGAATTCCTTGCCAGTGAGCAATCCAAGGATTAGTTTGCAACTCTAACTTGCTTAAAGAAGCTCTCACTGGTACAGCATCAAAACCCAAGGTTTCCGCTGCATCTGCTAAAGCCGAAACAGATGCGCCCAGGCGGTCTGTTCGCGCTAAGTTTCGCAAGGTGTTAAGACTGAAACGTTTGCCCCAGTAGAGGCTAATCATCGCCAAACACGCCGCACCACAATCTGAAGAACTTTGCTGTTGAATAAAGGGATAGCGACGCCACAACTTGCTAGCTGACCAACGCTGATTTCTCAATTCAGGAAAGTCCATCTCTGCAGTCTTTTCCACTGGTTTTGGACTCTCTGACTGAGACTTCTCTGAAGATGTGGTTTCATCAACGCGGGGAGACTGGATGAATAAATTCTCCGCGTCTACCCATGTCTTTGTGTCCTCTTGCTTGCACCTGCCCCAAAAAAATTCTGGCGCGATCGCATCATCTGATTGCCAATATTCTTTAGGTATGTGGTATAATTGTAGATCCGTTTTGGCAATCCAATCTGGGATTGTGGTATCGGGGTATCCCCAGCTTTCTCCCACTGATGGTGGCTGAGTCTTGGCTGTGGAACTAATTATTTCTCCATGCACCAACCAAAAGCGTCCCTGTGAAAAGGGAGTTGCTGATGCCAAGGTTGAACCAGCCCTTATTTTAGTTTGTACTAGGTAAGGTAAAAGCTTTCGTAGGGAGTGACTGGTATGTGAGCGTAACTCTGTATTGGTTTTGAAAAAAATCAATGCTTGTTGCTGGCAAGCTAGTTGACGCAAATAATCCTCTAGAGCGGGTAGCCTGCGCAACCACTGATTGAGGTCATGCCAGCGAATGTATGCCAAAAAACCAGCACTAGCAGCAACTGCTCGGTAAGGTAAAGGTCGATCGCAGAATAAATGGTCTACTCCAAAAGTTTGCTCTGCTAATAGTAACTGAGTTGGCACTTCTCGCCCACAGGTAGCGTCAACCCCTAATAGACGCACTCGACCTTTGCAAACTAGGTAAAGGACGTTGTTGCTATCCTCCGTTTGCCTATCCGGAGTATAACTTGCCAAATCGTCACCTAATTGAAACTCACGCAGAAGCCAAACTTGGCTAAAGTCGGATGCTAGGGTTGCACTTTTTGTGACTATCTCTAAAAGTCTGAGGATAGTCTGTTTTGGAGTGAGAGAAAGCTGATTATTTGCATAAACATGCTCTCCCTGAACCCTTAACGACGAGTACGAGTTCATGGTTTAATTCCTGATGCCGTAAAATCCCTGATGTCTGAGTTAACTTATTAACTTATTATTTCAAATGCAACGTCACGGTCAAAACATGACAAAAACTACGTTCGTGAGAACTTTTGTTTCACAATAACAGCTTTTGAAAAACACGATTTTTTGTGTTATTAATCACCATGTTTTCCCTTGAAATTTTTAAGTTACTTTTCCTACATTGTCTCCAAGGCTACGAATCAAAAGCAGAGTCCTGGCTTGAGCGTACAAAATTCATAAACGCTTACGCCAGGCGTTAACAGCCCCTAAGTTGTTCTTTGAGGCACATACTTAAAGTCCGTAAAAACCGACCAAAAAATTATTATATTACCATTTCCCCAAGGAAATACAACCGCTAATTGTCCAAAAAGGCAGCTATGCACAAAAGATGAGTTGCATTTTTAGGAGAATTCATATTAGTCAATTACAAGCGATTGCAACGAAAACCGGATTTTTATGTTTAAGCGATCAAAAAAGATGGGGTTTTGGCCCAGATGGGGAATGGGGAGAAATAACCACTAACCACCAACCACTAGCTGTTGACTGTTAACCAAATAAATTGCCCAAATTGCCATTGCCCGCAGGTAAGTACTGGCACGGAAAGTACCGACAGCAGTGATTGCTTCAGGTGTACGGAATTGCAAGCCATTTTCATAAATTTGACGCACTACAGTCGCTGTTACGTTAATTGCCTCATCCTTCATTCCCATCTGCATCATAAAAGCCGCAAGACCAAAATTGATCCCTGTCCACACTTCTAGAGGGTGAGTAGCTTGAGGATTTTCTGGTGAACCATCGGGACGAAGACCGTTGGCAGCACCAAATCGACCATTATAAAACTTGAGGAAGCAAGCATTGTAAACAGTTTTTAGTGCAGACAGAGCGCGATCGCTCGGTACAAGATCGGGCAATCCCAACAAACGCGCATAAAATTGTCCGCACAACTGATCTGCCATCACGACATCAGAACCACTTTCGCTATCCAGCCGATAGTATTGCCCATTCCAGAGTTTTTCTTCATAGATAGGGCGAGATTGTTTTAACCAAACTTCGTAAATAGATTTTTGTTCTACTAACTCCCGTGTGTTCTCTGTGCCTCTGCGGTTTGTCAACAAAACATCACAAATTGCGATCGCAGCTTCTAACGCCGCCAACCATAGCCCACCACAATAAGCACTCACTCCCTGCAACCGCCAGTCATCAAAAGTTTGATCGGGTGCGCCGGAATTTTCCGGAATTCCATCACCATCTTTGTCAAACGTTTTTAGATAGTCGAGGGTTTCCACAATGGCACGCCAGCAGTCTGCCAGAAAATTCACATCGTCAGCACCTGTAAATAAAAAATCGCGGTACACCTGCAAAACAAAATCACAACCTAAATCTTTCCACTGGTTGCAATCTTGGTAGCTGGTATAATTTGTCTTTTCCCAAACGTGTTCGTTAGGTGCACCTAAGTCGTGGGGGGTTGCTCCTGCAACTTTACGGACGGCGGAGGGGCTTTCTGCTCCGATAGTAAAATAGTAGCCAATTACACGAGTATTGTCATCACTAGTAGGAATTGCCCGTGCAAAAGCACGAATGACCGCTTTCTCTAGTTCTGGGAACAACATCAGTAAAGCAAAAGAACCATAAAGCCGCACATCTAAGCTCTCATACCAGCGGTAGTCCAAACACTCTAGCACCGCAAACTGACCGATAGGATCGCGCTCACTTGCTGCACTCCAGAGAGTACCACCAGCAGTGAGATCGTAAAGCTCATTAAATAAAGCCATTTTGAACCAGTCTGGTAAATCTGCGCGATCGAGAATCGGTTGTTGCCATGCTTGAATCTGCGCTTGCCAGGTTTGGTATTGCTGTAGTGCAGTGGCTGCGATCGCCCAAGCATTCTTGCCACTACGACCAAAGAAGTCAGAATATCTGCGGTAATAATTAATTCCTGCCGCAAATTCTGTTACAGGAAAATCCCAAGCCAGAACAAAGGGAATTTGTAAAGTTTCGCCTGGTTGCAGAGTGAACCTTACAGCAAGAGCACTTCCTATCTGCTCTCCTTCAACCGCAGGAGTTTCATCCAAATAATTTAGTAAAGAACCATCTTTTGCAAAGCTTTTCCATACATCTTCACCAGTACCAACCGGATTCCATCGACAATGGTAAAATACTTGCCAATTGAGATGTTTACTCGTAGCAAAGCACCACTGTCCCTCTCCTTCTCGGACAGGTTCATTAATGCCAGCACGATCCAAAACACAACCGATATATTCAGTATTTTCAACTAGTTGATTGAAATTATCTTTGCTTTCCCCCAAACATGGTTTATACTCATAAACCGGACTACCATCATCCCGCATCCGTATTTTTGGGGATTTCAAGGCATTAGTAAACCAGCCCACCATATTCTGCCAAGTGAGCATAATACTGAGAGCAAGCGGTACTTTTGTAGAGTTATGTGCTGTCCACAAAAACACCGCCACAGGATAACTGGTTTCTTGATAGTTATTTGCCCAAATAGGAGAAAACTGCTCACAAGTTAATTGGGCTTTATATACCCCTTCATAAACAAACCAACTGCGAGGATAAAGAGCGTGATAGGTTCCAAAGGTATTTTCTGTTTTTTTCCCTCTTTTTCTCTCGCGCTCTTCTCCTGCTTTACTAGCCGGATACCATTGCCAAGCTGCAAGACTACCATCTTCAGGTGGTTGCGTACACAAAGCGTAGGCTTGAGAAGAAAAACCATCTGATTCAAATACACTGAATTGACAAGCGGGAATATTTTTGAAGGTATGTTCACCACCGTCGATGTGCCATAGATTAAAATCCCCTCGGGAAGAACGACCAATACACCCCGCACCAAAGCCACCTAAAGGCATTCCATGCCAAGGGCCATCATCTATATTGCTAGCGTAACGGACAGTATAGGGTTTGTCCCAGCCTAAACCGATGGGACGACTCCAGGTGCAGTCAGGAATTTGCGGGAATAATTGATTCGTCATGTTCTGAATAGACAGCTTGCAGTCACGATTATGAAGACTAGCGCGATGTGTAAGTTTTCTCAAGTTGTCTGTGAAACATGTATCTTGCCAATTAGATATATCAAAAATTAAGCAGGATGCTTGCTCTGACTGGAGAGCAACTGCTACTGTAATTGTGTTTCTAGCCCTTTGTTGATGCAGTCCCAAACAATCAATTTTCTTGGTGTCTTGGTGGTGAAGAAAATAAATTTTATTTAACCACCAAGACACTAAGACACTAAGTTGCATCAGGCAGTAAATTGAGGAATAATGAAAGAATTCTAAAATTTAATTAGATTTATTTCAAATCCAGCAATCCTTGTTCTTTCAATTTCGGATTAAAACGGATTTGCGTTTGCAAACCCCGCAGATCTAACACTTTTAAAATTTCTGCCTCTACTCGCCGCGCGACATTTTTAATAATTTTGATTTTTGCTATTTCATCATGAGCAGGATTTTCATAATTTGCCTGTTCTTCCGGAGTCATTGCTACTTTAGCATCTATGGGCTGTGTCCATTTTTCTTTATTATCTCCATTCCCCACGGGCAAACTGCCGTTTTCTGCAATCCACGCCTTCTCGATCTTCTCTAAAATTGTGCGGCTGGGACGTTCTATAGTTTTGACTTTCACCCAATAACATTGCTGTGGCTGACGTATTAAGTGCTGCTTGAGACTGAGATAAACATCGCGAGAATATCCCACATATTGCAGCACTTGTTTTTGATCAAAAATCGCGTATACTCCTATTTTCCCTTGCAGCTGTTCAGGTAATTGCCCGTCTTCGTCAATGTAAGGAATGTATTCTAGGCTTACTAAGGGAGAAATATTTGTTTCGGTGGTCATAGATTTAGTTCAATACTTATAATTGGAGAAACTAGCAAATAAGTTGTTATAGAGAAATTGAGTTCGTCGCTCGCCGAAATTTTCTTTTGAAGAGAAGGTTTGATATTTACGTTTATCCTACTTTTTATATAAAGGTGACTAAAAAAACACCACACGAAATTTAGACTATTGGATGCCGTGACTATTTTCAGCAGGGAAGCTCCTCTCTCAAATTAAGAATCATGAACATAAACTTGTGAGTCGAGACAGTTCTTTCTGCAAAGGTTAAGAGTAAGGGAGTAGTTGGTTTATAACAACCAGGCATTTTACGGGTTAGTTTAGCTATGATATTTATAGATATTTATAGGTGTCAATGACGAGAGATTTATTGAAACACATTTACGATTAGGTATTTATGCTGTCCTGCCGCCATGTGAGGCCGGAAAACTAAGGTGTGAGTTTTTTCAGGAATCCTAACATCGGGGCTCTAGATGCTATATTAGTAAGTCTAGTAGTGTGTGTACATAATTTATAGTCTTTCTGGAATTGACTGTGGCGAATACAAAGTCTGCTCTCAAGCGCGCCAAAATCGCAGAACGCAATCGTTTGCGCAATAAAGCTTACAAATCAGCAGTAAAAACGCTGATGAAGAAGTACTTTGCTGCAGTAGAAACCTACGCAGCTAATCCAAGCCCGGAATTAAAGCAAGAAGTCATGGCTCGGATGTCGGAAGCTTACAGCAAAATCGACCGAGCTGTGAAGCGAGGTGTCCTCCATCCCAATAATGGAGCCAGAAAAAAATCTAAATTAGCTCAAAGACTAAAAGCCTATACACAACCAGCCGCAACTGCATAATTAAGTCAATCGTCATTAGTCATTAGTCATTTAGTCATTGGCTAAAGACTATTGACAAATGACAAGTGACAAATGACCAAGGACAAAGATGCAGCTTATTGACACCCACGTTCATATCAACTTTGACGTCTTCCAATCAGATATAGAAATGGTGCGATCGCGTTGGCAAGAAGCAGGTGTAGTCCATTTAGTACACTCCTGTGTTGAGCCAAGTGAATTTTCTAGCATCCAAGCATTAGCTCATCGTTTTCCTGAAATTAGCTTTGCTGTAGGCTTGCATCCTTTAGATGCGGATAAGTGGAATAGCCAAACAGCTGATGAAATCAAATCTTTAGCTCGTTCCGATCCCAAAGTAGTGGCAATTGGGGAGATAGGATTAGATTTTTACAAAGCTGATAACTATGAACAGCAGCAAATAGCATTTGAAGAGCAATTAAGCGTAGCTACGGAACTCAACTTACCAGTGATTATCCACAGCCGTAATGCTGCAGCAAAAATAAGGGAAGTGCTGCAAAGATGGAAAAACTTGAAAGGAGAGAGTGTACGGGGGGTGATGCACTGCTGGGGTGGAACACCAGCAGAAACTCAGTGGTTTGTGGATCTGGGCTTTTACATCAGTTTTAGCGGTACCGTTACCTTTAAAAACGCCAAGTCGATTCAACAGTCAGCTGCAATGGTCAGAAGCGATCGCCTGTTAATTGAAACAGATTGCCCTTTTTTGGCTCCAGTTCCCAAACGGGGTACCAGACGCAACGAACCAGCTTACGTTCGCTATGTAGCCGAGCAAGTAGCACGCCTCCGGGGGGAAACAGCGGAAGCGATTGCGGCTCTCACTACCCAGAACGCTTGCGAATTGTTTGGTTTAAAAATATAAAAATGTGTCTAAACTGAATGTACTAGTACACATGCTTTGCTCCCAACCAATGACTAATGACTATGGACAAATGACAGCTCTGACTAATTAGCTTGATTTGGGCTGTTCTGCCGATGATGTTTTTTATATATCAATTTGGGCTTGTTAAAAAAAATAAAGTTTGTAGGATGACAAAAATATGCTAATATTATACCCTCCAAAATATGTTGACTTGCGCCATAATGTTTAAGGAGGCAAATACAAACTTCTCTGCTTTGATTGCATTACCATTTTGATTGCATTACCATTCACTTGCGTATCCTCCTATCTCTACAAACGATGCCATGAATCTACGACTGCCTACTTCATGCTGAGGTAGGTCTTGGTTATGGCTAGAATATAAAAGCTATAAAAATTTATAAACGAAATTTTATTGTGGAACCACCCGCTACCATCAAGCTACACCGAGAAACTGTCGGCTGAAGAGATCGCTCTTTCAGCACTCGCTCTTTAGGATATCATCGCTCAGGATTAGAAAAAATAGCAAAGTTTATGAAGGCAACAGTAGAAGCTCTGCGTGGGTGAACTAAGGCGGTTTTTGGAGGGGGAAGTTGAGGAGAGCAAAACAAATTCAACTAAAGCTAAACCATATATTCTGGGGAGATCGGCAAATCAGGGTAATTGCCCTATTGCCAAAATAGTGATTTCCAGGTTTAATTGCTCCGTTTGTCTGAAAGAGCACCCAGCAGATGGTGTCAGGAGAAGTTCCCACACACCCACAAGTTTAACCAGGTTGACAAAGGTAGAGGCATGACTAACGACACAATTATGGAACCCGCCTTTTTGTTGCCCGACTTGATTGAAATCCAGCGTTCTAGTTTTCGTTGGTTTCTTGAAGAAGGGCTGATCGAAGAACTTAACTCCTTTAGTCCGATTACTGACTACACTGGCAAACTCGAACTGCACTTTCTGGGTCAGAATTACAAACTAAAGGAGCCAAAGTATGACGTTGATGAAGCAAAACGGCGGGATAGCACTTATGCCGTCCAGATGTACGTACCCACACGTTTGATCAACAAAGAAACGGGGGAAATCAAAGAGCAAGAAGTATTTATTGGGGATTTGCCTCTGATGACAGAGCGCGGTACATTTATCATTAACGGTGCTGAGCGGGTAATTGTCAACCAGATAGTGCGATCGCCAGGAGTATATTACAAATCAGAAATTGACAAAAACGGACGGCGTACTTATTCAGCTAGTTTAATTCCTAACCGGGGAGCTTGGCTAAAATTTGAAACAGACCGTAACGACTTGGTGTGGGTACGCATCGACAAAACCCGCAAACTGTCGGCACAGGTACTGCTGAAAGCATTGGGACTGTCGGATAACGAAATCTTTGACGCCCTACGCCATCCCGAATACTTCCAAAAAACCATCGAAAAAGAAGGGCAATTTTCCGAAGAAGAAGCCCTGATGGAGTTGTATCGCAAACTGCGTCCCGGTGAACCACCTACAGTTTTGGGCGGACAACAGCTTCTCGACTCTCGCTTTTTCGATCCCAAACGCTACGACTTGGGACGGGTAGGACGGTACAAGCTCAACAAGAAACTGCGCCTGCAAGTACCAGAGACAGTACGGGTACTCACACCCCAAGATATCTTGGCAGCAGTCGATTACCTCATCAACCTCGAATACGACATTGGCAACACAGACGACATCGACCACCTCGGTAATCGCCGAGTCAGAAGTGTGGGAGAATTGCTGCAAAACCAAGTCAGAGTCGGTTTAAACCGTTTGGAAAGGATTATTCGCGAACGGATGACTGTATCCGATGCTGAGGTCTTGACCCCTGCTTCCCTGGTCAACCCCAAACCATTGGTAGCGGCAATTAAAGAATTCTTTGGCTCCAGCCAATTGTCGCAGTTTATGGATCAGACCAACCCCTTGGCAGAATTGACCCACAAACGCCGTCTTTCTGCCCTTGGTCCTGGTGGTTTGACCCGCGAACGCGCCGGCTTTGCCGTGCGGGATATCCATCCTTCCCACTATGGCCGCATTTGCCCGATTGAAACGCCAGAAGGTCCTAACGCTGGTTTGATTGGTTCTTTGGCAACCCATGCACGGGTGAACCAGTATGGTTTTTTGGAAACTCCTTTCCGTCCCGTCGAAAACGGACGTGTTAGGTATGACTTGCCGCCAGTGTACATGACTGCTGATGAAGAAGACGACTTCCGGGTAGCGGCTGGAGATGCACCCATTGATGAAAATGGTTACCTCATCGGTCCGGAAGTACCAGTACGCTATCGTCAGGAATTCTCCACTACCACACCAGAACAAGTAGACTATGTCGCAGTTTCCCCCGTACAAATCGTGTCGGTGGCTACAAGCATGATTCCATTCCTGGCTGTCTCTTATACACATCT